>CAJXMP010000006.1 GCA_913056515.1 uncultured Lewinella sp. | reverse complement strand
TACACTATATACAACATTGTTTACTGTTGGCTTATCATTCGACTCCGCCATACTAAGTGCCTGAGGTGGTAAAGCCGTTATACCTGAATTGTTTTGTTCAACAAATTCCTCCGTAGCATTTTGTTGAATAATAATCGCTCCTTGCTCTACATCCTTATCACCAAAATTAAAATCCATACTACCCATGAACATGAATAAAATAATCAGGTAGCTGAATTCAATAAACCTAGAGAGGAACCATTGTCTTCTTAGGCTGATATAATTTCTATAAATGAAGTAAAAGTCATCCCAACTATTACTGGTGTAAAGTGGACTAACTTGATTTAATTTAGATCGAACACCTTGGTCAAAAATGCTATTAGGAACTTGTTCTTCACTATCCAAAATTTGTTCAAATGCATTCCAATCTGGGTTAGAAACCGTTGCCTCAGCATCTGCAGCATTCAGTTTTTGCTGTATCTGAATATCATTTAATTCCAAATCACTTAAGCCCATAGCTGACATCCGCTCAAACATAGCATCCCATGACATCGTACTGTTGTCAAGTGGGAGATTATTTAGTTGATCTCTAAAAGTAGCGTCAAATTTTGAGCTATGTTTTGTCATGTCAGTTCTTACAAGTAATTGGTCTCAATAAATTCTTTCAATTTTTGTCTTGATTTAACAAGATTTGATCGGGAGGTACTTTCATTGATATTCAGCATTTTCCCAATCTCTTTGTGCGAATATCCCTCCATCACATACAGGTTGAATACCGCTCTGTAGGCAGGTGTTAAAGACTGTACAGCTGCTAAAATCTCTTTTTCACTACATCTGCTGATTGCATCGACGTCTTTACCTTTCAGATCCATCACTAGATCCAAATCCTCTGTACGACGTTTGATTAATTTTCGATAATAATCTATCGAGGTATTAATCATCAGTCTCCTAATCCAAGCATCAAATGATGTTCCAACTTCAAACTTATGAATGTGCTTGAACACCTTTATAAAGCCATCATGCAAGATATCTCTAGCATCATCCGAATTATTTGAATAACGCATACAGACATTTAGCATTGGAGAATAATAGCTCTCGTATATAAATTTTTGAGCCCATCTCTTTCTCAAGACACATGCTTGGATTAAATCCTGCTCTGTGGTACTTAAGGGTAATGAAATCTTCATAATGCTTGGTGTAGTTACAAAATAACCTACTTGGTTTTAACGATTGTGCACTGGTTAATGCTGCTTTAATATACAAGCTTCCACCTGCATTAACAAACTATTCACATTCAATTAACTAGAACGCTCCTTACAATTTCACAATCTTTTTTACGGTCTATTACTCTAGATATCTAGCTAAAAATGTTTGCTGAAAACAAAAATTCCTATTACTTTAACAGCTTACCTGTCCTTTTAAATATTCAACTTAGACCACACTTGGACTGAACTTTTTTGATAAAAAAAGGGTAAAAAACATAGACTTACCCAGGGGCGAAGAAATATAGTATAGAATGGATTTTTCAAATACTTCTACAACGGAGATGACCGCAGACAACAATAATGGATTAAGAGGTATGTACAAAGAGTACTTCCTCGACTATGCTTCATATGTAATACTAGAGCGTGCAGTACCTGCTGCCTTGGATGGACTGAAGCCTGTGCAAAGAAGAATTCTGCATAGTATGAAAAAAATGGATGATGGTCGATACACTAAAGTGGCCAACATCATAGGTAATACCATGTCTTTCCACCCGCATGGTGACGCTGCAATCGGTGATGCACTAGTAAATATGGGTCAAAAAGATCTATTGATTGACTGCCAAGGAAACTGGGGGGACAACCGTACTGGAGATGGGGCAGCAGCCTCCAGATATATTGAAGCTCGCTTAACCAAATTTGCCCTAGCCGTTGCCTTCAACAACCAAACCACCCAATGGCAAACCTCCTACGATGGAAGACAGAATGAACCTATTCATCTTCCAATGAAATTCCCTTTACTTTTAGCACAAGGTGGAGAAGGGATTGCTGTAGGTCTTTCTACGAAAATATTACCGCATAACTTCAACGAACTAATTAAAGGTGCAATCAAAATTTTAGAAGAAAAATCCTTTAAAATTTTGCCTGACTTCCCTTTTGGGGGAATTATGGATGCGAGTGAGTACAATAAGGGCGCTCGTGGAGGAAAAGTAAAAATTAGAGCCAAGATTGAAATAGTAGAAAAGAATCAACTTCGAATTACAGAGATTCCGTTCTCCACTACCACAACTTCTTTAATCGATTCCATTATCAAAGCCAATGATAAAGGGAAAATCAAAATCAAAAAAGTAGTGGACAACACAGCGGCTGATATCGAAATATTAATCGATCTTGCCAATGGTATATCACCAGAGGTTACCATAGATGCATTGTATGCCTTTACCAACTGTGAAGTATCTATATCGCCTAATGCCTGTGTTATTGTTGATGACAAACCCTTGTTCACCAACGTCCATGAGTTACTCAAAATATCCACAGAGCACACCAAAGATTTACTGCAGTTAGAGCTCGAAATTAAAAAAGCTGAACTGGAAGAGAAATGGCAGTTCTCCTCTCTAGAAAAAATATTTATTGAGCAGAGAATTTACCGAGAAATAGAGGAAGCAGAAACTTGGGAAGCTGTTATTCAGATTATTGATGAAGAGCTGAAGCAATATTTGATACAACCAGGCGAAAAAGCCAAAGCGAACGATACCAGACTGCAATTAATTAGACCTGTTACACAAGATGACATTGTCAAATTAACCGAAATAAAAATCAAGCGAATTTCCAAGTTCAATACATTCAAAGCCGATGAATTAATCAAGGGGCTTGAAGAGGAACTCGAACAGGTTAAATACGACCTTGCTCATCTAGTTGATTTTGCCATAGCTTACTTCCAAAATCTTTTGGACAAATTTGGAAAAGACAGAAAGCGAAGAACAGAAATTTCTAGCTTTGAAAAAGTTGAAGCAGCATTAGTTGTGGCCAATAACACCAAGCTATATGTCAACAAAGCAGAAGGATTTATTGGTACGAGCCTCAAGAAAGATGAATTCGTAAAAGATTGTTCTGATATCGATGATATCATAGTCTTCAGAAAAGACGGTAAGTTCTTAGTATCTAGAATTTCAGATAAAACCTTCGTTGGAAAAAATATTCTACATGTAGATGTATGGAAGAAAGGAGATGAAAGAACCACCTATAACATGGTATACCTAGATGGGGGAACCGGAAAAACCTTTGCGAAAAGATTTAATGTAAAAGCTATAACAAGAGATAAGGAATACGATTTAACGAAAGGAACCAAAGGAAGTAAAGTACTCTATTTCACCTCCAATCCTAATGGAGAAAGTGAGGTGGTTCAAGTTCAATTGAGCCAGGGGTCAAAAGCCAGAAACAAAATCTTTGAATTCGACTTCTCAGAACTTGCGATTAAAGGAAGAGCTTCTCAAGGAAATACCTTAACTAAATACCCCGTTCGTAAAGTAACTTTGCTGGAAAAAGGTCAATCCAGTCTAGGTGCATTGAATGTCTATATGGATACAGTCTCAGGTAGACTTAACACGGAAGATAGGGGGAAATTCTTAGGCGGATTTGACACGGGTGATCTGATTCTTGCCGTATACACCGATGGCAGCTACGAATTAAAAGAATACATTGAAAACCTCAAGTTCAATCCTAACGAAATCAGCGACATCAAGAAACTTGCTAAAGATGTTGTGGTATCCGCTGTTTATTTCGATGGAAACAAAGGTTGGACCATGGTTAAACGATTCCAAATCGAAACCAGTAAAACCAATGAAAGACAGCTATTCATAACAGATCATGCCAAATCTAAACTCCTATTCTGCTCTCTAGAAAACCAAAATGAGATCAGTTACCATTTCACCGTTCAAGGTAAAAAGATGGAGGGCAACTTGAAGTTAGAGGAATTCATAGATGTTAAAGGTTGGAAGGCGCTTGGTAACAAATTAAGTGATCGAAAACTTGCGAAGGTTACCGCTGTAGCACCAAAAACTCCGCCTAAAGAAGATACAAATGGACAATCAAATCTATTTGAATGGGATGTATAAAGGGCTGAGGCCCTTTTTTTAATAAATGGATAAAACATTTATTAAATTAGAGCAGCGAGAAAGACAAAGCACACAGAAGGACTATGCTGTTTTTTTGTATATTTCGCAGCTTAACAATAAATCATGGAACAAGGATTACCACCTACAGGAATTTTAGCTCAAGCTCAACATTTTGTCGAGCAATTTATGCAGGACAAGATTGAAGAAACATTCGTATTTCACGATTTTGAACATACCTGTAATGTAGTTGAATCTGTAGTTGAAATTGGTCATGCCAATGATTTGAGTGATACCGATCTAGAAATACTTCAATTAGCAGCCTGGTTCCATGATACTGGATATGACCAAGGGCCTCTCGGCCATGAGCAAAGATCTGCACTGTACGCACAAGAATTTTTAGAAGAAAGAAATTACCCTAGTGAAAATATTGAGATCATAAAGGCTTGTATTCTTGCTACTAAAGTCCCTCAACAACCTCAAACAACACTGGAAGGGATTCTTTGTGATGCCGACCTATCCCATATCGGGAAAAAAACCTATTGGGCTAGAACAGGCAAACTTAGACATGAAATGGCTTTACATAAGAACATCATCATGTCTGAATACGAGTGGATTGAATTTGAACTGAACTTCTTAAGAGAACATAGTTTTCATACGAAATATGCTTCTGATCTTTATGAGAGCAGAAAGCAAAAACACATGCTTCAACTCTACAAACAAAAATCTAGAATTAATCCAGAGGAGAAGATACCGTTGAACTTAATCAAAAAGAAAAAGAAGAAGACGGAGAACAAAGATGAAATGAATTCTGTGCGTCTAGGTCGTGGTGTAGAGACTATGTACAGAACTACCTACAGAACACACGTCAACTTAAGCTCAATCGCAGATAACAAAGCTAACATCATGTTATCGATCAATGCGATTATTATTTCAATTGTAGTGTCTTCTTTAGTGCCCAAATTCTCCATCAATCCTAGTCTGATCATTCCAACTTGTATCCTCTTGGCCGTCTGTCTAGTGGCTGTAGTCTTTGCCACACTGTCTACCCGCCCGAAGGTGACTGAAGGAAAATTCAGCAGAGCAGACATAGAGCAGAAAAGATCTAACCTGTTGTTTTTTGGTAATTACTACAACATGGATATTGAAGACTTCCATTGGGGGATGATGGAAATGATAAAGGATAGCGACTTTTTGTATAGCTCGATGACACGTGATTTGTACTTCCTTGGAAAAGTACTTGCTCAGAAGTATAAATACCTAAGTATCTGTTATTCAGTATTTATGTATGGGTTAATTGTATCCGTTATTGCATTTGCAATCTCATATTATTACTAATAGTAAACACAGATAAACCAAATCTTATTTAATTTTGTTTTGAAGAATTAATTAAAAGAATAAAATATGTTGAGTCCTGTAATTGAACAAGCCTTAAATGACCAAATAGCTATGGAGTGCAAAGCATCATTTGTATATCTAGCCATGGCCAATTGGTGTGAGCAAGAAGGTTTAGGTGGTTGTGCAGAATTTCTATACGAACATTCTGATGAAGAGCGTATGCATATGCTTAAATTAGTTAAGTACTTGAATGGGGTCGATGGAAAAGCTATAATTCCTAATGTATCCTTAGAGCAACAATCTTGGTCTGACATCAGATCATTATTAGAAGAAGTATACGAGCATGAGAAAAAGGTAACCAAAAGCATACATGAATTGGTTGCTGTATCTCAAGAACAAAAAGATTTTAGAACATTAAACTTCCTTCAATGGTATGTTGATGAACAGCTGGAAGAGGAGATCTTAGTTAAAGATATTCTAGACCAGGTCAAATTGATTGGTAATGGACCACAAAGTCTATACTACATCAATAAAGAATTGGAAAAGAGAGCTAACGCTCCAGAAGAAGAAGAGGAAGAAGCATAAAAAAAAGAGGTGCAATTATTGCACCTCTTTTTTTGTACCTCCATTTAAAATCGGAAGTAAAATCAAGGCCAGTACACCAAATAACACATTCGCTCCAATCTGTATAGTGAAGAAGATGATATTGGCAAATGAAAATCCATCAGCCGAACTCAAACCATAGACAAAAGTTAGTGCGGCACCAACCAATGCGTGATAGGTCCCCATTCCACCAGGAGTAGGAATAACTATTCCCAAACTCCCCACTACAAAGAGTAATAAACCTGCACTTGCTCCTAAATGTGCAGTTGCTCCAAATGCATACAAACCTACCCATATCATAGTAAAATACATGAACCAAATCAGTAGAGAATGAAACACAAACCAAAAGGGTTGGTCGATATCTTTGATTGCCTTAACACCTTCTAAAAAGCCCAAGATCTTTTTTACGATAATATTATCTGGATATTTTTTTACCACATAATACAAAGCTAAAACACCAAGCAGACCCAATATCCCCAATAACACCAACAGATTTGTCCCGCTAAAAGACATCGGCATGGAGTCTAGAAAAGTACTTATATCTTCAAAACAAAAAACAAAGGTCAATAGAATAGCCAGCAGTAAACTGAATACATCAACTACTCGATCTACAACTACGGTACCCATAACCCGCTCAAATTCCTGCTTTTCATATCTGGCTAGCGTTCCAGCTCGAACAAACTCACCAATTCTTGGGAAACCAAGATTCGCAAAATACCCCAACATAATAGTCAAGAAACCATTCATTGGTTTGATAGAAATACCCAAGGGCTTCAATAACATTTGCCACCTGATGGTTCTACTCACATTACTAATGGTGTAAGCTAAAAGGACCATAAATAACCAAAAGAAATTAGCAGAGGTAAAATCTTGAATCAACTTATCCAGCAAAGAGCATTCTTCCAAAGGAATTCCATCTAATACACATTGTGCTTCAAATGCATTGCTTTGTTGTCTATAGATCAAGTATAGGATGGTAGATCCCAACCCAAAAAACAAAATAGGCTTTAAGATATTTATAATCTTATTCTTCAAATCTATTGGTTATAGTAGTTTATTCCCTTCCGCAGGAAATACAACTACAGGTTCAAAGGTTTTGGCTTCTTCAGGCGTCAACCAAGCATAAGCAATAATGATGACTTGATCCCCAACTTGTACTTTACGAGCTGCAGCACCATTCAAGCAAATCACGCCTGATCCTCGCTCTCCTTTTATTACATAAGTTTCCAAGCGTTCCCCATTGTTATTATTAACCACTTGAACACGCTCTCCTTCTACCAGGTTTGCCGCATCCATCAGTTCTTCGTCAATGGTTATACTTCCAACATAATCTAGACGTGCCTCTGTCACATGTACATTATGCAATTTGGATTTAAAAACGTTTATAAACATACTATTTTAACTTGATTGGGTTAATTGGCCAATACAATATTATCAATTAAACGAACTTTACCCGCCCATACAGCTGTACAAATCACCACTTCCTCCGGCACTTCTTGCTTGACTTCTGCTAAAGTTTTAGCATTTGCCGCAGTTAAATATTCTACCTTCAGCTTATTGGTCGCATTTATCCTATTGCTTGCATCAGCTAATAAAGTGTCTAGGTTTTCACCATTGAAGTTTTCTTTTACATGCAATAAGGATTGGTAAATTTCTGGGGCAACATCTAAGTATTCTTCACCTAATAATAGATTCCTACTACTTAGTGCAAGTCCACTTGATGCACGTTGCGTTGGCACTGGAATGACTTTAACTGGAAAGCCACATTGCTCCACTACACTTTTAATAATTAATACTTGCTGAAAATCCTTCTCACCCAAGTACATGCAATCACAATCCAACACATCTAAAAATCGCTTGATCACCTCTCCTACTCCCTGAAAATGTCCCGGTCTAAATGCACCTTCCATAGCCAAATCCAATCCTTTGAAATCAAAGCTTGGCTTTTGATATTTCTCTTTTGGATAAATTTCATCTACAGCAGGTAGAAATAATACTTGACATCCCTCCTGTTCTAACACTTTTATATCCGCACTTATTGTAGATGGATAGGCATCAAAATCACTTGACTCATTGAATTGAGTAGGGTTTACAAATATCGAACAGACTGTGGTATCATGAGCACTAATACTTGCTCGGATTAAAGCAATATGTCCTTCATGCAAAGCACCCATAGTAGGCACAAAACCAATACTATTTCCTAGCTCCCGCTGCTTACTTAGGTATTTACCTAAGACCTCAATCTCTTTTATTACGAGCATTTACAATTACTTTCGTTTTCAAGTATTTGATATGGCGCTGCAAAATTAATTAATTCCTTTAAATAATAGCATGTTTAATTTTGAATATCCGATTGACTCAAAAAGGATTATCCCCTTTCTGTAGAGCCTATAATGCGTAATTAATTAGGCTTTACTGCCTAAAAAACAGCTTATTTTTGTATATTTGCCCTTAGTTTTATCTTTTCTTCACAAATCGGAAATGGGAATGAGTAAAAAAAGAGTTCTAATAGTAACTCAGGAGATGCAGCCATATACTGAACTCAATGAAATCTCTGAAATAGCAAGGAAACTTCCACAATTATATCAGTCAAATAATTTAGAGGTTAGAGTTCTGATGCCGAGGTTTGGTACCATCAACGAAAGAAGACATCGACTTCACGAGGTCGTTAGATTATCGGGAACCAACATCATCGTTGATGATGAAGATTATCCATTGATCATAAAAGTTGCTTCCTTACCAGGAGCAAGAATGCAAGTTTATTTCTTAGATAACGAGGACTTCTTCAAGCGTAAAGCTGTTTTCCAAGACGAAAATGGTCAGGGATTCGAGGACAATTCAGATAGAATGATCTTCTTCTGTAAGTCAGTTATTGAAACGGTTAAACGTTTCGGATGGCCGCCTGATGTAATACATTGTCATGGTTGGATGACTTCTTTGATTCCAACTTATTTGAAACATGCGCATAAGAATGAGCCTTTGTTTGACAACACTAAGGTGGTGTATTCCGCTTATAACAGTCCTTTCGAAGGGAGCTTTGATGCGGAGTCTTTCATAGAGAAATCTTTGACGAAAAACTTGGACGAAGCTGATCTTGAAGGATTCAAAGACGATGCTGGTAGTATCAACTTAAACAAAGGTGGAATGATGTATTCAGATGCAGTTGTGCTAGCAAGTGGAGACACTAACGAAACAACTCAAAAAACATTTGAGGACTCAGATCTACCTAAATTACAAGTTGATCCTGAACTAGAGGACAAATTACCGGTTTATTGGGAGTTCTTTGAACCATTAGTAAAAGTGGAAGAAGAATCCGAATAGATTGCTTATGTCGGGTTTGCTAAAATATGATTACGATCTAACTTTTTGAGCAATAGATACAACCAATGGATAATTATTTTATTCATTGGTTTATAATTTCTATTAAATCATCATAATACAAATGAACAAATTTTCTGTTGTTTTCGCTGCTGTTGTTACCTGTTTGGTCTTATCATTCAGTGCCTGTAATGAAACCACCTCTATTGGATCTGATTTATTAGATCAGGATCTAATCAGTACTACCTTTACAGATACCATTACCTTAGAAGCGATAACAGAGCTAGGGGATTCTGTAGCTACATATGTTCCCTTTAACCCGATATCTCCACACCCAGGTGGATTCTTATTCGGTAATTTCATTGACCCTGTTTTTGGGAGAACTACAGCTAGTATTTATTCCAACTTACTACCGAGTTCTATTCTTGATGAAACGCCTTCAACATTTATTACGAATCAAAATCAAATTGACTCCGTAATATTGATGTTGCCTTATTTCTATGACGGACTTTATGGAGACCTGAGAAATGGAATGGATATCAATGTATATCAATTAGAAGAGTTTTTACCGGACTCCCTAATATTCAATGATAGGACCTTTGATTATAATACAACGCCTATTGGTTCTTCTACCATAAGACCAAATCTCTCTCAAACACAAACATTGACATTATTAGAGCCATTCCCAAGTGGAGATTCGATTGGTACTATCGTAACGCCGAATCACATGCGTATTCCACTTTCGAACCTGTACGGATTTGACTTAATGACGCTATCTCCAGATAGCTATACCAATGACACGGCTTTCCTAGAGGAAATCAAAGGAATATATATTGAATCTACTTCAGACGATGCGGGCATGCTGGCATTCCAAATGTTATATAATCGAACGGGTAGCTCCTATGTTCAGCCTGGTATTAAAGTATATTACCATGTAGACACTATAGACTATTCATACACCTTTGCGCTACATGACGAAACAAGTCGAGCAATGGCCAATCCATCCTACACACACTTGGTTCATGATTACACAGGAAGTATTGTAGAGCCTTATATAGACGATGCAGCAGCTAATGAAGAATTTGTTTTTGTCCAAGGTGGAAACGGGCTTGAAACTGTATTCACCATACCTTATACTGATGTGTTAGACGATGTAAGTATTATCAAAGCCGAGTTGGAGGTATATGCCTACACGTTCTATGATGATTCTGAATTCTTCTATCCTCCAGTTTCCAACTTAGTCCTCTCGAGAGAGGAAATCAGTGAAGATGGTGATACTACCTTAGTTATTATAGATGATGCATTTTACGGATTCCAAAAACAAAACCTAAGTGGGATTTTCGGTGGAATTCCATTGAGAGGTTCTGAAACTATTGAAGCGCCTTATTCGTTGGAAAACAATGTATCTAGTGATAAAAATTCATTTGGTTTTAATAGTACTAAGTACCTTGGAGAACCCGTTAGATATACTATGAACATTGCTGCTCACTTGAATAAGTTAAGAGATGGTGTTTTCACCAACAAACTATACTTAACCGTATTCACCAGACCACAAAGACCAGGAAGAGTTGTGCTATGTGGTCCAGGTCACCCGGAATATCCGGCTAAGATTAATTTGTATTATTCTAAATAACTCAACCATATGTGTGGTATTGTTGCTTATGTAGGTCCCAAAGAAGCCTACCCTATTCTCGTAAAAGGTCTTAAAAGATTGGAATACCGTGGTTATGATTCTGCTGGAATAGCATTATATAACGAGGGCATTAATATTTACAAAAAGAAAGGTAAAGTTGCCAATCTGGAGGAATTCATAGGAGATCAATCCGTAGTTGGTCAGATTGGGATTGGTCATACGCGTTGGGCTACGCACGGAAAACCTGATGATACCAATGCACACCCACACTATTCTGGCAACGGCGATTTAGCTATCATTCACAATGGGATTATAGAAAACTACGCTCCACTTAAGGAGGCCCTTATCAACGAAGGCCACACCTTTCATACTGAAACTGATACAGAAGTTTTAATTCACCTTATTGAAGAATTACAAAAGCGAGATAACCTAAGTATAGAAGAAGCCACTCGAATAGCTTTAACCAAAGTTATTGGAGCATTCGCCATAGTTGTTATGGATAAAAAAGATCCGGGCAAACTAGTAGCAGCTAGGAAAGCATCACCACTAGTTATTGGAATAGGTGACAATGAATTCTACATTGCTTCTGATGCAACGCCTATTGTGGAACATACCAATCAGGTCGTTTATTTAAAAAATGAAGAAATAGCTGTATTGACCGATAAGGGTGAATTCAGCTTAAAAACAATAGCCAATATTGATCAAACACCTTTTGTTCAAGAACTAGACCTCAAAATAGAGGAGCTTGAGAAAGGGGGATATGATTATTTCATGCTCAAGGAAATCCACGAACAACCTAAGACTATTGCAGATGGGATGCGTGGAAGACTTTCAGCGGAAGAAGGTTGGATTAGACTTGGTGGCATCCATGAGTATGAAAACAAAATCATCAATGCCAATCGATTGATATTTGTGGCCTGTGGTACATCTTGGCACTCTGGCATGATTGCAGAATATTTAATTGAGGAGCTAGCTAGAATCAATGTAGAAGTGGAATATGCTTCTGAATTTAGATACCGTAATCCTATTTTAAGTGAAAATGATGTAGTCATTGCTATTTCACAATCTGGAGAAACTGCAGATACCTTGGCTGCACTTGAAATGGCCAAGGAAAAAGGTGCATTAACTTACGGAGTAGTTAATGTGGTAGGTTCTTCAATCGCGAGGATTACAGATGCAGGGTCGTATATCCACGCAGGACCTGAAATAGGAGTAGCGTCCACAAAGGCATTTACTGGACAGGTGACGCTTTTGACCATGATGGCTTTAAGTCTAGCGCATAAGAAAGGAATGATTCCTAAATCGGAATTCTCCAGGATACTAGCAGAATTTGAAAATATACCTGCGAAGATTGAACAGCTGCTGCAATCTTGCGATAGCCAATGTCAAAAAATTGCAGAGCAAATAGCTGATGCAAATAATGCATTATACTTGGGAAGAGGCATTAATTTCCCAGTTGCATTAGAGGGGGCCTTAAAGCTCAAAGAAATTTCATATATCCATGCAGAAGGTTATCCTGCTGCAGAAATGAAGCACGGCCCTATTGCCTTAATTGACGAAAACATGCCAGTCATCGTAACGGCCACTAATATGGGTTCTTATGAAAAGATTGTATCTAATGTTCAAGAAGTCAAAGCTAGAAAAGGAAAGGTAATTGCCATTGTCTTCGAAGGAGAGCAAGAAATTAAAAAAATGGCTGACTATACCATTGAAATACCCAAGACAGAGGATATGTTCACGCCACTGCTTACGGTGATTCCACTTCAATTATTGAGCTATTACATTGCACTAATTCGAGGATGTAATGTAGATCAGCCTAGGAATTTGGCCAAGTCAGTAACCGTAGAATAAAATAAAAAAGCTTCCTAAGTTAGGAAGCTTTTTTTATGCGATTACGCCCTTTAGCTATTTCTTCCAAGCGATCTAATCCACGCTGCATCTCTTCCATTGATGAAATCTCGTAGTATCGTTGTTGAATACTACTTTTATCAAAGTCCGTTTCTAAGATTTGGTCTATATCAAATGCATCACATTGAATAGTAGATTCGAAGATGTGCTTAGACTCCCCGAAGGAAGATATAATGCCCGCACCATAGATGTTGCGTTTGTCTGATTCTAAGATCAAGCCAAATTCGATAGTAAACCAGTAAAAACGTTCTAATCCCTCAATGATAAGCGCATCGTGCTTGAATTGAACACCTAGTTTTCCTATGCGTTGCATCAAATCAGCATATCCCTTATCCACTAATAAAGGTACATGCCCAAATATATCATGAAACATATCAGGCTCTTCTAAATAATCTAATTGTTTCATACTTCTTAACCAGGTGGATGAACAAAACTTACGCTCTGCCATTAAAGCAAAAAATTCATCCACAGGAATCAAACCAGGTACTACCTCAATTTCCCAACCTGTTCTAGGTGCTAAAAATTGATTGAGCTCTTCAAATTTAGGAATAGCATCTGCATGCAAAACGCTAGACATCTCCTTCAAGCTTTTTAAATACAGGGAACAAGCTTTATCCTTTAAGTTCTTTTCTTGTCGCTCAAATAAGGTTTTCCAAACCAAAAAGTCAGCGGCATTGTAATTTGAATATAATTGTTTCATAGTCATAAAATTAAAAAGCCTCGGTTCATAAGAACCGAGGCTTTTTACATACATCATATATACATAAGCTATCGGTTCCCAAAGGGATTAGAATAAGCTGCGTAATAATATGTATGTAAATGATTCATAAAATGTATAACCAATATAAATGAATTAGGTTTAATTATCAAAACGTAAAATCCTCAAATATAGTATCCATGACAAAAGCCATCTTGACATCCATAACAGTTATCACACCTCCAGCATCATTAGTCGTCCACTCCACATCTAGCTTTGCATACTGATTCGTCCACTTAGGGTGATGATTCCATTGTTCAGCATACTCCCCTATGATTTGAATATAATCTAAACAGGATTTGAATGATTTAAAACGGAAGCTTTTATATAGTACTTCCTTTCCATCAGATTGTTTGATGCTCCAACCCTTTAGATAAGCCATCAGTTCATCCTTTTGTTTTGTATCATCTAAAAAATCAGCTGGCAAATCAATCATAATGCTAGGTATTAACTTGAATTCAATTCAATAAGTTATAACAATTCCATAAAAACACTGTTTTAGTATATTAAATAAGACACTAATTTGATTTTTGTGCTTTTTAAGATTACTTTTACAGAGTGGCGTAAATGTATTAGTATTATACACAACTCATTCAAAGCCCATCTATTTAGATCCCTCATTTTTGTCATAGATGACTCTTCAATAAGACAGCCGTGCTGCTCTTCGAAATATGAGGTACATTTTTAATAATTATTATGGAATACAATTCCCAGAAAGAAAAGCTCGTAATTCCGGAATACGGAAGGAACATTCAGAATATCATAAAAGAAGGTAGAAAAATTGAAGATAAAGGCATGCGTAGTGCTTATATGTTCAAAGTGGCAGACTTAATCATGCAGATGCATCCACATAATAAAAACTTGGATGATTATGTTCAAAAGATTTGGAACCATATCTACCTACTTTCAGAATTTGACTTAGATATCAACCTTCCTGAAGGTGTTCATCTTAAGGCACCAGAAGAGTTTGCAAAAAAAGAAGCCTACTTAGACTATCCTGTAAAGAATATCAAATTCAAACATTACGGGGCTAATATTATGAATCTCATTCAAAAGGCAGTGGAAATGGAAGATGGCCCTGCAAAAAATGAATTCATAAACATTATAGGGTCCTACATGAAGTTGGCCTACAAAACTTGGAACAAGGAACATTATGTAAATGATGAATTGATTTTGGCCGACTTGGAAAAATTATCAGAAGGTAAGCTTTCAATACCTGAAGACGCCTACTTCGATAATCCTAAAGTTTCTTTCAACGATAATTCTAAAAGAAGAAAGAGAAATAATCAAAATAGATCTGGCAAAAACAACAGATCAGGTGGAGGAGATTATCGCAAATCGAATAATCGCTCCTACAAAAGAAAACGATAAAATATCCAATGCCATGAACTTATTTATTCATGGCTTTTTTATTTATGCTAGAGCGTCTATTTAAATGTCATTAAGCTCAACTAAAAGCAGATAATATTTTATATTCCCTCAAGCTTTTTTAAAGTATATAACCATTAATCGAATAGTTAACTAACAATCATGAGTCTAGATTCCTTTAAAGTAGAAGGTGGCGCAAAACTCAAAGGCGACATTACACCTCAAGGAGCCAAGAATGAAGCCCTTCAAATCCTTTGTGCTGTATTATTGACTGCAGATCCTATCCGAATCAAAAATGTACCCAACATTCTTGATATCCAACGATTAATTGAACTACTCCGCGGTCTTGGTGTTAAGGTAACCGAACATAGTCCTAATGATTATACCTTTCAAGCTGACCAGCTCGACTTAGAATATCTCCATTCTGCTGCCTTTACCACAAATGCTAGAAAAATACGCGGCTCGGTAATGCTAATTGGACCATTATTGACTCGATTTGGAAAAGCCTACCTACCTCAACCAGGAGGAGATAAAATTGGGCGTAGAAGACTAGACACCCACTTTAGTGGACTAAAAAAATTGGGCGGTGACTTCCGATTTGATAAAGACAATAATCAATATTTCATAGAGTCTGAACAACTGCAAGGAACCTATATTTTGATGGATGAAATTTCCGTTACAGGTACAGCCAATGTTGTGATGGCTGCATCCATGGCAAAAGGTGAGACCGTTATATATAATGCTGCCTGTGAACCCTACTTACAGCAATTGTGTAAGATGCTGATTCGCATGGGTGCCAAAATAGAAGGATTAGGTTCAAATAAATTATACATCACTGGTGTACCTTCTCTAGGAGGAACAGAGCACAGTGTACTGCCTGATATGATTGAAATTGGATCATTTATTGGGCTTGCGGCAATGACTGCCTCCGATATTACGATCAAAAATTGTCAAATTCCAGAACTAGGAATTATTCCAGATACCTTCCGAAAATTTGGCATACAACTTAATGAAAAGGGTGATGATCTACATATTCCAGCTCAAGATCATTATGAAATACAAACCTTCATTGACGGATCAATACTGACCGTTTATGATTCTCCTTGGCCTGGATTTACACCCGATTTAATGAGTATACTACTCGTGATGGCTACACAAGCAAAAGGATCGGTACTGATTCACCAAAAAATGTTTGAAAGTCGCTTGTTCTTTGTAGATAAGTTGATTGATATGGGTGCTCAAATCATTTTATGTGATCCACACCGTGCTAATGTTATAGGATTGGATAGAAAATATCCATTAAGAGGTATCCAAATGACCTCTCCAGATATTCGTGCAGGTGTTGCATTACTTATTGCAGCCCTTTCAGCTGAAGGCACTTCGATCATCAAAAATATTAATCAAATCGATAGAGGTTATCAAAATATTGATACCCGTTTAAATGCGCTAGGAGCGTCTATTACGAGGATATGATCTTATACAATGTAACTGTAAAAATACTCCCAGAAGTGGCAGAGGAGTGGGAAAAATGGATGAAAACTGAACATATCCCGGATGTATTGGCAACAGGTTTGTTCCAATGGGCTCGGTTTTCAAAACTACTTTCACTGGACACAGAGGATGGTATTACTTTCTCCATTCAATATAGTTGCAGCAACATGAAGGATCTGCATCTATATCAAGCGCAATTTGCGCAGCAACTCCAAAAAGACCACACCGATAGATTCAAAGACAAATTTGTGGCGTTCCGATCAATCATGGAAGAGATTGATTTCCAAGAAGTCTAAATCAAATTCAATTTGATGAAAAACTTTCAAGCAATTGTACTTCTGTTTTTAGCCAATACTATTTCTGGTGTTGCTCAAGGTATAAGTATGATTGCTATACCATGGCATTTCTCCCAAAATGGAGATATGACTCGCTTTGGTGTAGTCTATGGTATTTCATCGTTAATCTCTCTTTTCTGGGTACCTTACAGCGGAACTCTTGTAGATAGATTTAACCGAAAAAACATCTTTTTAGTCATTACAGGGATTTCTGGTGCCGTTGTTTTGGGAGTCGCATCATGGGGAATTAATCAAGGGACTTTAAGCTGGTGGTTGATAGCGAGTGTCTTCCTAGTCACTTTTTCTATCTACAACATCCATTTCCCTAATCTGTATGCCTTCATGCAGGAGATTACAGAGCGGAAATATTACGGTAAGATAAGTTCCTACCTGGAAGTCTTCAATCAGTTAGCTGCTGCATTAGCAGGTGCTTTTGCGGCCTTATTGCTTTCTGGAGTAGACCTTGGTCAATCGCCCTTTTTAGGACTACCCATTAAAAGTCCGATTCAAATCAATGCATGGAGCATTCAGGAGATCTTTTTAATGGATGGAATTACCTATATCATTTCCTTTTTGATCATAAGTAGAATTCGATTCATCCCGCTTACCACTCGTTCAACTGAAAACGTAAAACTGTGGACTCGAATTAAGACTGGTTGGAATTGGTTGCAAGAGCACAAAAAGATCTTTCAATTTGGAGTATCCTCTTATTTTTTGTTTGGTACCGTTATGCTCGTTTCCTTCTATTTATGTGCAAGCTATGTAAAGCTACATTTAGATATGGAAGGAGATACCTACGCCACTGCTGAAATGTTCTATTCCTTAGGTGCATTATGTGCGGGGCTAAGTATACGCTACATCTTTAGAAATAATAAAACAGCTTTAAATATTGCTATACTTACTTTTATAAATGCCTCTTTCTATATCACTTTGTACTTCTTCCAATCGGCAAGCCTTTTGTTTGTAAGTATGATTATTCTTGGTCTGACTAATGCAGGAACTAGAATACTTCGGGTAAGCTACCTGTTTGAAACTGTTCCTAATCAATTTTATGGAAGAGTAAACGCTGTATTCTTTTTATCCTTATTGGTTTTCAGGTCTTTACTAATAGCAGCTTTTGCTTTGCCATTCTTCCAAACGAGCGAACGTTTTGCCTCCTCTTACCTCATCATGGGAGCTATACTTATCCTAGCTTGTATCAAGCTTATTTCCTTGAGTCCGCATATCCAAATGAACAAAAAACAGTCCTGATTGGAGATATGATGATACTTTTACACTGAAACTAAATCAATTGTATTTCTTTTGTTAAATTCGCATTGAACAAACGACAATTAGAACCAAAATTATTACCCACAAAACGTTAGTATATGCTTTTTGAATTAAGCGAAGAACACCTAGCTGTTCAGCAAGCCGCTAGAGAATTTGCCCAGAACGAATTGAAACCTGGAGTCATTGAAAGAGATACCAATATGACTTTCCCCACAGAACAGGTTAAACAAATGGGCGAATTAGGATTCCTTGGTATGATGGTTGACCCTAAATATGGGGGATCTGGTATGGATACCTTGTCCTACGTACTTGCTATGGAAGAACTTTCTAAAGTTGACAATTCTGCCTCTGTGATCATGTCTGTGAATAATTCCTTAGTATGTTGGGGCATTGAAACCTTTGGAACAGAAGAACAAAAAGAAAAATATTTACCTAAGCTTACTTCCGGAGAATGGATCGGTTCTTTCTGCCTATCTGAGCCTGAGGCTGGATCAGATGCGACTAGTCAGCGAACTACTGCTGTAGATATGGGAGACCATTACGTGCTTAACGGAACAAAGAATTGGATTACCAATGGAGGAAGTTCAAGCTTACACCTTGTGATTGCACAAACCAATCCGGAGCTAGGCCATAAAGGTATCAATGTCCTTATTGTCGAAGCAGACCAGAAGGGCGTTGTAATTGGTGCAAAAGAAGATAAACTTGGTATTCGTTCATCAGATACGCATACCATTATGTATAACGATGTTATTGTTCCCAAATCAAACCGTATCGGTGAAGATGGTTTCGGGTTCAAGTTTGCCATGAAAACACTTTCAGGTGGACGTATTGGTATTGCTGCTCAAGCATTAGGCATTTTAGGAGGAAGCTATGAGCTTTCTGCTGCTTATGCTATGGAACGCGAAGCCTTTGGGAAACCAATTATCAAACACCAAGCCATAGGATTTAAGCTAGCAGAAATGGCTACCGACTATGAGGCAGCAAAAATGCTAGTGTATCGTGCGGCATGGATGAAAGATAATGGTATGAACTATGACCTATCCAGTTCTCAGGCTAAATTATTTGCTTCAGACAAAGCTATGAAACACAGTGTTGAAGCGGTACAAATACATGGTGGCTACGGATTTGTAAAAGAGTATCATGTAGAACGACTCATGAGAGATGCTAAAATCACGCAGATCTATGAGGGAACATCTGAAGTTCAAAAGATTGTGATTTCACGATCAGTAGAAAAAGGACAACTCAATGTTCCAGTATCAAAATAAAAAAAGTCAAGCTCGATGAGCTTGACTTTTTTTTACAACATAATTAGGATTACATACCTAACTTTGCTTTTACTTTAGCGGTAACATCATCTCCTGGCTTCTTGTAAAGAATGATGCCGCCAGAAAATTCATCTGCATTTAAGATATAATCATATCCATTCTCTTGACCTACTTGATCAATAGCTGTTTGCAATTTAGTAAGAATAGGTTGAAGCACTTCTGCTTCTTTATTCCCTAGCTTAACACTCAACTCTTGCTCTAGCTGAGCAATAGCTTGCTGCTCTTGTCCTAGCACTGCTTCTTGTTCTTTCATCTGAACTGGAGTAAGGATACCACTATTTGCATCTTGCTGATACTTCTGAACTTTAGCTTGCCAATCTGTTGCTCTTTTCTCTAATTGAGATTGTAATTGAGCTCTATATGTTTCTACAGTAGTCTGAGCAGCTTTGAAATCTGCCATCTCCTGAAGGATAGCAGCAGAATTGGTATAGCCAATTTTCTGTGCTTGCACAGCTACCGAACACCCAAATACTGCAAAAAACAATACTGCAATAATTCCTTTTCTCATCATTTTTAGACTTTTATGGAGTAGTAAATCTACTCACCGTAATAATTTTTAATGTTTAATTTTACTGCTAATTTACTGTATTAGTGCAATTAGCTTTGGCAAAAATACAAATCCACCAATAATCAACGAACCAATTGCAAAAAATAATACAGCAGCAGCTGAAATATCTTTTATTTTACCAATCTGCTCATCTTGCTCAGGTTGAACTACATCTGCCAAAAGTTCAATCGCTGTATTAAAGGCCTCCGCAGACCAAACACCCACTACACAAATGATGACCAAACACCACTCCACTGGGGTCAAGCTAAGGCGTAAGCCAAGCAATAGAACGACTAAAGCAGCTACAAGATGAATCTTAGGATGCACGCCGCTTTTCAAGTATTGAAGAATACCCTTTATAGCAAACGCGAAACTTTGAATTCTTTTCTTAAGCCATTCCATACTTAAAGATAAACAAAGAATGGTAGAAGTATCTTAGACAGCTCTCCCTTATTCTGGGTATCTAACAACATCAAACAATGAAAGCCGCTGCGCATTTTCTCCAATTGAAAGTAATCAATCACATATTGTCCACTCCCACTGAACAAAATAGACCCTTGTAACAAAACTGGCTGAGCAGTCCCCAATGCCCAATAATACAAATCCATCTCTTTAGACTGATTTGCCAGATCATATCCTAAATGCAGATATGCATTTTCCCTACTTAAAAGTGTATTCTTCAACTCAAAAGGTTGGTCTACTTCACCATGGATAGGAAAAAAATCTTGATTTTTCTCTGTAGGACTAGCATACTCAGGTGCTTGCGCATGGAGCCAAACATCTGCATAAACCCGTTCTAAACTCTTACCCAAAACATCCCAGCCCGATTCAGCATAGACCATAGAATCTATTACCTCAATTTCCCAATTTGGCGTTCTATACACTAAACTCAGCCTACCAGAATCGGATTTGATGTACCGTATATCAGATGCATCAACAATCTCTGAAGTATCTAGATTATTATAACAGCCATTAGGTGTATCCGAAAATAAAGTCCAATAGGTATCTGGAGCTATAACAGGCAAGTTCACCGGAATCCATCCTGTTTGAGTAGTTGAATGATAATTTAAAAATAAGTTATCCCCTCGGATCAATGAATCAGTCTGATTGCAAACTTCAACATAGCTAGGGCAATCTGAATCAGGATTAAACATGACCTCATTGATCCAAATATCACCTGGTTTCGCCTCTTTTCCTATCCCAAAACGTACGGTATCTAATGCTGAAATGGATAAATCACCACAACTTATAAATTCCTCGGCAGATATAATATGAAAAAGTCTTCCTGCTTCATGGGCAAAGGGCCAAAACACTTCTAAGTTATACTCCTTATTCCAATTATACTCAGAAAGGAGCGGTGAAGCATATTCCAACAACTCTAAGGCTATTGAATCCAATCGATAATTCGAATTCAGCGAAAGTATCTGACTACTTGCATCAAATGCTGCCACTTGCAAATCCAATTTAGGAACCCAAGTCTCATCCAATACCGAATTTTCAAAACCTGGACTACAACCTATTGGACTCTTATTACTGGCCCAATTCGAAGTCATTAAACAAAAATTCAGTGGATTGATCCGCTCGATTGAATATCCTCCACTTGCCCTTTCTGAATCCGTGTGTAAGTCAGCGGAAAAGTTTACTCCATCTATCCAGTTCCCCCAATGATCAACAATAGTCAACTGCGCACCTGCATTACTCAAACTGCCTAAATCCTCTAGGTAAAACCCCTCTTCCAAATTCAATACCGAGGGATCACTGCTTAGAACAATAAACGAACCTGCAGAAACTATACCTAAATCTAAGGGAATTTCATCATTTCCAACTTGCAAAATCAAACCCTCGGTATCCATAGAACTTGTACTTGGATTATGCAGCTCTATGTATTCCCATGGTGGCGACAAGGGATTTTCTTCCTCATCGGGATGAAAATGGACTTCATTAATAAGAAAACTACCGCTCTGGGGTAAACTTATCCATTCATAAATGTCCTCATAAACTATTAACCCTGCTGTATTCCCATTTAAATCTGATATACCTGCTAATTGAATCGTAAAGGAAGCACCATCTTCTAAGCACTCCTTTAGGTTAATCCAAATATCCGAACCTTCGATCCAGTAGTCAGAGCAAGTAGGGCTTCCTGCTAATTCGAAAGACTCCAAAGTAGATGCCAGCGACTCATCAAAAGTTAATTGTAATAAACCCTCGGATTTGAATTGACCTTGTAATAGGTTCGGTGCTTCCGTATCTACATAAATAGGATGCATCATCAGACTATCCATAAAAAAATGCGCATTACGTGTCTTTGTATACCGACATTTAAAAGCCATCCCTCGTCCAGTGCTAATCCCATTATGGTAAGCATCGAATATCACCGCAAAATTATTATCTAAAACATCTTTAGCATAAATAGTCCACAAACCTTCAGTGGACCGTTCGACCATAAACTGTTTTTCAACAGGATCGCCATGCATGAAACCTGCTACACTAGTCCCCAATAAAAAACTAGTAGACCCATCGAAAAAATATAATTCCAACGCATCTGAGTCCCCACTTGAACCACCCAGTTTCAAGAAATAACCTGCTTCTATTTGTTCTTCATCAAAATCGCACTGTAACCAAATACAAGCATAATTGGATGCCGAAGGGGAAAAATCCATCAGCCAATCAAAATACCACGTAGTCAAGGTATCTGTGCTACTCGGTAATTCCAGAAATAGCGTCCTTTCGTTAATACTGCTTGCGCTGCTATCCTGCAATTGCAAACGCCCCTCATGCACCACAAAATATTCAAGGTCCCCTGACCACTCAGCATAGGGCCAATTCAAATTGGAAAAATTTTCTGTGAACTGTCCGCTACAAAAAGATGCGTACAGACAAAAACTTAAAAAGCCATACCACTTTAATTGCATTTCTATTATTTTGTATTTTTTAGAAATCATCAAAAATTTATCAGATGAAAATTGCCGTAGTAGGTGCCACAGGTTTGGTAGGTACGGAGATGTTCAAGGTCCTGGAAAAAGTAAATTTGCCTATCACCGAACTGATTCCTGTAGCCTCCGCCCGTTCTGTAGGAAAGACCATTCACTTCAAGGGGAAAGCATATACAGTTACTGATCTTAAATCAGCTGTTGAAAAAAGACCTCAGATTGCCATCTTCTCTGCAGGGGGTACTATTTCCAAAGCATGGGCTCCAAAATTTGCCGAAGTAGGATGTACCGTTGTAGATAATTCTTCCGCTTGGCGTATGGAACCAAACATTCCTTTGGTAGTTCCAGAAATCAATGCACACCTGCTCAGCCAATCAGATAAAATCATCGCTAACCCAAATTGCTCCACCATCCAGTTGGTTTTGGCTCTTTTGCCGATACATCAGGATTATGGAATCAAAAGAATGATTGTATCCACTTATCAATCTTATACTGGAACGGGTGCGAAAGCTGTTGCCCAATATGAAGCAGAAAAGAATGGAATACTACTCAAAGATGAAGATAGAGCCTATCATTATCCGATATTCGGCAATTGCATCCCACATTGCGACATTTTTTTAGACAATGACTATACTAAAGAGGAGATGAAAATAGTTAATGAAACTAGAAAGATTCTCCAAGCTCCTGACATGGCAATTACAGCAACCGCTGTGCGTGTTCCAGTGTCAGGAGGACACTCGGAATCAGTCAATTTAGAATTAAAAAAAGCATTTGATATTGATCAAATAAAACAAGCTATTGGTAATACTCCAGGAATTATTTTACAAGATAATCCAGCTACAAATAGTTACCCTATGCCCCTACTAGCGAAAGATAAGGATGAGGTATTTGTAGGTAGAATCCGAAGAGATGAATCCATAGCAAATGGACTAAACATGTGGGTGGTATCAGATAATCTAAGGAAAGGTGCAGCAACAAATGCAGTCCAAATAGCTGAATACTTAATCAAAAACCAATTAGTTTAGGATTTTGATTTATTTGAACAATATCAATAAATAATTTTTAACTTTGATTTAGTCCGTCACCCTTAGTGACTATACCAAGTATTATAGAATTATTTACTGAAAGGAAAGATTACCAGTTATGAAAACCCGGATTACTGCATGGTGTAAAGATGCCAATGAAGCGAAATACTTACTAGCACTTGAATTGATTCCTGAAACTAATATGGTTCAATGTAAGCAATTCAAAGACGAGGTTGTTACCGACCAATTCATTGAAGATCTCAACAAAAAATGGAGGGAAAATCAAGATATAGAATTCCCTGAACACAGTAGTTCGGAAAAAGAACTCTCCCTTTCTTCTTCCATCCTGCCTGATGGACTAACCGCAGAACAAGAAGGTGACATAAGTGTAAAAGTCAATGAGTGGAACTTCATGGTTCTATCGACTAAACTATACCAATCCTACAAAAGTGAGTTGGATGAGTTAAAAGATAGAATTGAACGGGTAGAAAAATTCGATAAAGGCATTTGGGAAAACCTAAAAGGGTTCTGGTCTAAAGTTCAAGAACAATTAAGAGAGAAGAATCTCTTTAGAGAACACGGCAATATGCTCAAAGAGGTCACCAACGACTTGTTCTCCAAGCTTAAAGACCTTAGAACTCAAATGGATAAGGAGTTCAATCAAGAATCTGCCAAAAACAAACAGTCCCTCTATGAAGAGATGGAACAAATAGAGGCTAAGATTACAGAGGGAAAAAGACTTCAAGCAGTCTTTGAAGAATTGAAAAAAATTCAGCAAAAACTTAGAAATCTTAAGCTAAATAAAGAAGACCGTTCCAAGATTTGGGAACGCATCGACAAAGCATTCAAAGAAGTTAAAGAAAAGAAATTTGGCTCTGCTGGCCAACCTGGAGCATCACCACTTGAACGACTAGACAAACGCTATAAAGGCTTGCTAGAAGCGATCAAAAAAATGGAAAACTCCATCAATCGAGATAAATCTGATTTAGAATATCAAAATAGAAGAGAAGCTAGATCGGACAACCAATTAGAGGCACAAATCAGCATCGCTAAAATAGCTATGATTGAAGAACGAATTCGTTCTAAATCTGAAAAGCTTACGGAGATGAATCGTACTCGGGAAGATCTTGAAAAGAGACGTGTAAACTTGGAAGCTCAAGCACAAAAGCAACAGCAAGAAGATGATAAGAAGCGCTTGAAAAAAGAGCTTGATGAAAAAATTACATCTGAACTAGAAGAAAAATCAAAGTCCTCAGATCCTAAATTGGAAAAACTAGCAGAAGCGATCAATGAAGGCAAGCAAAAAGTAAAAGATCTAGCAGAAAAAGCGGAAGAAAAACTAGAAGAACTCAGTGAGCAAGTAGAGGAGAAACTAGAAGCAATCGGCGATGTTGTTGAAGAAAAAGTAGATGCCCTAGAAGATAAAGTGGAGGAATTAGCTGAAGATGCGAAAGCAAAAGCGAAAGCACTGATTGAAAAACTTAAAGGAGAAGAGGCATCCGAAGAATCTAAAGAGGATGAAGAAGCATAAAATAAAAAATGGAGGTCAATGACCTCCATTTTTTATTTCTTACGTTCCGTAATATACTGTACCAATTCCTGCATAGCTTCTTTGGCAGGTGAGTCTGGAAAGTCTGCTAAAAGCTCAAGCGCCTCCTGCCTATATTTGATCATCTCTTCATGTGCATAAGTCAAACCACCATGCTCTTTGACAAATTGGACCACTTGATCAATTTTTTTTCGTTCTCCCTTATTTCTTCTAATCGTCTTTACAATTTTTCTTCGTGTGGCTGAGTCTGCATTATTTAAGGCATAAATCAGGGGTAAGGTCATTTTCTTCTCCTTGATATCAATACCCAAAGGTTTTCCCACATCATCTGTACCAAAGTCAAACAAATCATCTTTGATCTGGAAAGATATTCCAATCTTCTCCCCAAACAATCGCATCCGCTCGATGAGCTTTTCATCTGTAGTTACAGAAGCTGCCCCAGCCGCACATGCAGCAGCGATTAATGAAGCTGTTTTACCTTTAATGATTTTATAGTAATCTCCTTCTTTAATATCCAGCTTCCTAGCTTTTTCTAATTGCAATAATTCACCCTCACTAATTTCCTTAACAGCATCTGAAACAATTTCCAACAAGCGATATTGCTTATTTCTTACAGCCAATAATAATCCCTGCGATAGCAGATAGTCACCAACTAATACAGCAATCTTATTTTTCCAAAGTGCTTTGATTGAAAAGAACCCCCGTCTGAAGTTGGCCTCATCTACAACATCGTCGTGCACTAGCGTAGCAGTATGTAAAAGTTCAACTAATGATGCTGCAATAAATGTAGAACTATCTGTGCCTTTTACCACATTGGCCGAGAGGAATACAACAATGGGTCTTATCTGCTTCCCTTTACGCTTCACTATATAGTACATAATGCGATCCACCAAGGGAACATTACTACTACTTTTCATGCTATCCCTAAAGTATGACTCAAAAGCAATTAAGTCTTCTTCTATGGGTTTTCTTATGCGTTTAAGAGAATATGACATAATTTAGTTTAGTATCCAGGATAATATTCCTGCATCCGGCACAAGATACAAGAAATGCGAAACTTAATTAAAATGAACACTCAAATAAAACAACTTGAAAACATTAAAGTTAACAGCCCATCTGGTAGACCTTTTTTACTAGATCTGTACTATGAAAATACAAACGATCCATCGCCCCTTGTTGTTTTCTGTCACGGTATAAAAGGGTTTAAGGATTGGGGGGCTTGGAGCCTGATAGCTGCACAATTTGCGCAATCCGGGATCGCCTTTGCCAAGTTCAATTTTAGCTATAATGGTTGTAGTGTAACTCAACCAGAAGATTTAAAGGATTTAGATGCATTCGCTCAGAACAATTATTCCAATGAGCTTAAAGACTTGCAAGCTTGTATAGTGTGGCTTAAAAGTCATATAGATCAAGTCAAATTGCCTATTGATACCAGTCAAATCCATTTAATTGGACATAGCCGAGGAGGAGGACTTGTGCTTAGTGTAGCCAACCAATTGGAAAACATAGGAACAGTTACGGGTTGGGCTTCCGTTCAACGATTAGATTATGCATGGCTTAAACCTGGATTCATAAGCGATTGGAAAGAAAAAGGATATTACACTATTCTAAATAGCAGAACAGGCGATACCCTAAAATTAGATTATCAATTTTATCAGGACTTCAAAAAACACCAAGAACGTTTCACCATCTCAAATAATCTTCCCCAATTCAAGGGTCGAATTTTACTATGCCATGGTGATCGGGATGTAGCAGTACCCTTCTCATCCGCTGAAGCATTATTTGAACTCCATCCGACTCATACAGAATTAGTCAAGATTCTCGATTGTGATCATGTATTTAACATGAAACATCCCTGGGACTCCAGAGATTTACCCGATGCGGCTCAGGAGCTGGTGAACAAAACAATCAATTTTATAAAATCAAATATTAGCCATTGATATTTTATTCAAACTTATTTTATAATAAGTATCTTTGATACTAGACCAAGTAGGCAATAATCATGCTTAAATTTTTTAATTCCAATAAGATTATTCTATCCTTCTTCTATCTAGTCCTGATCGGATTATTTGCGGGTATAGATTATTATTTTGGAAAGGAATTAAGCGAGTCTCCAGTTAATACCATTATTGCGCAAACCATATTAAATCCATACTATCGATTAAGTATTGAGGTTCAATATATTATTGCTACCCTTGTAGTTTTTATTCAATGCTTATTACTGATTTACATAAGTACTAAGCAGCAATTACTAAAGACCACTAACCTTCTACCGGGGCTGTTTTACATATTATTTATAGCCTTAAGTCCCAGTCCTTTCCTCCTAAATGAAGCTATTCTTGCCAATTTTCTTGTCATCCTAGCCATAAATGAGGTGTTAGAGAGTTACAAAAAGAATAAAGCATATGTCCAAGTATTCAATGCAGGATTCTTTATTGGATTAGCCAGTTTACTTAACCCAGTATATGCTATTTTATTTATTTGGGCATTTATTGCTTTTATTCAACTTCGATCCTTTAAAGGCCATGAGCGTATATTGATGCTCATAGGTTTAGCATTACCTTATTATCTCTTGGGTACATTGTATTATTATAATGATGAGTTACACTTGTTATTGAATAATGATTTACTCCCCTTATTAGGCTTGTGGAATTTTAAATTCGCTAATCTCCAATCCATATTTTGCGTCCTATCAGGCTTTATAGTTTTTGTTGCACTCAGCTTTAATTTTAGAAGATTCAATTACAAAAGATCTATAGTAGTACAAAGGAAGATCCTAAGTCTATTTGTGCTGTATAGCATTCAACTGTTACTTATTATTTTTATAGGACTAGATGTAGAGCAATACCTCATATTACTCGCAATACCTGCAGCAATTTTCAGCAGCTTGTTAAGTTTAAATGCTAAGAATCAATGGGGAGAATTAGTCACTTTATTACTTCTACTCAATATTCTCTGTCTGAGGATAACACCAATTGTAGAAATGTTTGGTTTGATTTAAATTTTCAGCGCACGATTCCTTAACTTACAAGAGAAATTATAGGCTCTCTTCCTAAGCTATGTATAGAGTATTACAGATTGCTGAAGGGGTGTTAATTTTTATTTAAACCTTCCAAAAATCCTGCATTTAGCTGAATAACTTAATAAGTTGCGGCTTTTACTACCCATAATGAAGACGAAACCAATTTTTGGTCATAAAACCTGTATTAAAATGAGATATTTTCATCTGTTTCTTTTAACGCTAATGAGCCAATTTGCAATTGGACAAATAGAAACACCGGTAACTTGGGATTTAAGCCAAGAAAGAATCTCTGAAAACGAAATGTACTTGGTCTTTGATGCAACTATCGAAGATGGCTGGTATGTATATTCCCAAAAAATTGGAGATAACGGCCCTATCCCCACGACCTTTGAATTTGACTCCAATGATGCTGTCGAATTGATTGGTGAAACAGAAGAAATAGGCAAAGCAAAAACAGGCTATGATAAGATGTTCGATATGGATATCATCAAGTATGCCAAACAGGTTACTTTTAAGCAAAAGATCAAAATCAATGCAAACACAAGCTTCACGGGTTATCTAACTTACATGTCTTGTGATGACGAAAAATGTCTACCGCCTACAGATGAAGATTTTAGTTTTGATCTTTCTGTAGAGTCTAAAGCTCCAGCAAAGGCAGATCAGCAAGAGGCCCCAGAGGAAACAAAAGAGGAAGCCCCAGAAGATATTGAAGACGCAGCAACTACTACAGATGAAACAGCAGCAGAACTAGAAGGAGCATCAGGTTTTGTAAAACCAGTCAAATGGTTTTTTGAACAAAAACAATTAGATGATAACACCTATGAACTGATCTGTAGTACCAGCATCGATGATGGTTGGTATATGTATTCTCAGACTATTCCAGCAGGTGGTCCATTGTCCACTTATTTCGAAATTACAGTTCCTGAAGGTGTTGAATTAATTGGTAGTGTTGAAGAGGGTGGTAATGTAAAGACCATGTATGATAAGGTCTTTGACATGGAGCTAGTTAAATTTAAGCAAGAAGCTATTTTCACTCAAAAAGTACAAGCAACTTCTGGGACCGGACTTATTCCTTTCTACATTGAATATGTGTCTTGTAACGATAAAATGTGCTTGAACCCTACTTCCCTTGAAATCAGTTTCGATTTAAGTAAAGGCAATTATACTTTCCAAGAAGAAGAGGAGGTAATGGATATAGAAACCGATGGCTTAGATCTCGCTGGTACACCTGTTGATTACAGCTTTGACCATTCTGATGAAGACCTTACTTGTGACGGAGAAGAAGAAAAAGAAGAAAAGTCAAGAAGCTTATTCTTGGTATTCCTAGCTGGTTTTGGAGGTGGTTTAATTGCATTATTAACGCCTTGTGTATTTCCTATGATTCCTATTACAGTAGGATTCTTTACAAAGAAAAGTCCAACTAAAGCTAAAGGAATCAAGAATGCGATCATCTATGGATTATCGATTATAGGTATTTATGTATTTATTGGATTAGCCTTTACGATGGCTTTTGGTGCAGACACCTTGAATCTCATGTCTACTAATGTATGGTTCAACTTGTTCTTCGCAGCCCTATTTATCGTATTCGCTATATCTTTCTTTGGATATTTCGAAATCACCTTACCCTCTTCTTGGGGAACTAAAGCAGATGCTCAGGCAGATAAAGGTGGTGTTCTAGGTATCTTCTTCATGGCCTTTACATTGGCTTTAGTATCATTCTCCTGTACAGGTCCCGTAATTGGAACCTTACTGGTAGAAACAGCAACAGGTTCAGGTCCAGTCATTTTGGGTAGAATACCAGTAGGTCCTTTAATGGGTATGTTGGGATTCTCTACTGCCTTAGCATTACCATTTGCACTTTTTGCAGCATTCCCATCGTGGTTAAACTCACTTCCAACAGCAGGGGGATGGATGTCATCCGTAAAGGTGGTATTAGGATTTGTAGAAATAGCACTCGCAATGAAATTCATAAGTGTAGCTGACTTAACTATGGGATGGAAAATCATGCCTTACGAGTTATTCCTGGGCATCTGGTTGATCTGTTCTATTTGTATCGTGATATATCTTTTAGGAAAGATCAAATTCCCGCACGATTCTCCTATCAAAAAGTTTTCGAATGTACGAAGAGCATTCATCGCCTTCTTTGTAGTAGTTTCTGTTTATCTGTCTTTAGGATTTATGGTGGATAAAAAGTCAGAGACCTTCAATACGCCTGATTTATTAAGTGGTTTAGCACCTCCAGCAGGGCACTCCTTTATTTTCCCTAAACATTGCCCATTGAACTTGGAATGTTATAAGGACTTTGCTGAAGCGCAAGAAGTAGCTAGGAAACAAAACAAGCCTATCTTTATTGACTTCACTGGCCATGGTTGTGTGAACTGTCGTAAGATGGAGGACAAGGTATGGGGAGAGGACGAAATACTTCCACTGATCAGAGATGAATATGTATTGGTATCCCTTTATGTTGATGAGCGAAAAGAATTAGATCAACCTTATGTATCTAAGCTATCCCAAAAGAAAATGAGAAATGTTGGAAACAAGTGGGCAGATTTCCAAGCTATTCACTTTGGAACCAACTCTCAGCCATACTATGTATTGGTTGCACCTATGGAGGATGGAAGCTTTAAAGTTTTGAATAAGCCGACCGCCTACGATGAAGATGTAACAGCCTATCAACAATTTTTAGAATGTGGGTTAAATCAATTCCAGGCCATTCAATAAAAAAATCCCGAAGTTTAAACTTCGGGATTTTTTTATTTATACACTTGTATACCATAGGTCTTGCCTGGCTTCACATCTAATTTGTGTTCTCTGAGCCATGGATTCAATATCTTTAGTTCGCGATAACTCATATTGTAAGAGGCGGCAAAATCCGATAAACTAGGAATAGAGGCATTCACTTCAATCGTTTTACTTAGACCATCGAAAGGATTATAATAATCAGAATCATCCAGAATAAATCCATATTCCACAGGATGTTCGAATATTTCTTTAATGGCCATGATACGGAACGGATAACGCATCGTTTCATCGCTCAGATTCATTTCAAAATAATTAGCTGTTCCTTGTCTATCTAAAACTTTTATCATTCCTCCCCTACCCATATTGTAAGCAGCAATAGCCGTCAACCAAGAACCAAACTTTTCCTTGTCAGCAAGTATTTTATCGCAAAATGCCTGTGTAGATTTTTCAACGTGCAAGCGCTCATCCACTTGACTAGAGACTTCTAAACCAAACTCCCGTCCTGTTGCACTCATAAATTGCCACAATCCTTTTGCGCCTGCAGGAGAAGCCTTCATTTCTAAATTACTCTCTGCTACTGCTAAATATTTTAAATCTGTTGGCACTCCATTAGCCTCCAAAATTTCCTCCATGATTTTGAAGTATCGTCCAGTACGCTTCATATTTATAGTGGTAGCAGACGTCCAATGGGCATTGACCAATACTTCCCGCTCTAAGCGCTCCAATACATCAAATGAAGTTAAATCAAAAGACTCTCCAGCTAAGGTATAGGTCTTATTAGGATTAAATGCTATCTCGATTGGAGTATCATCTGATGAATTAGACTTTTCAGCACCAAAGGATTGGAATAATAAAACCAAGCCAACCATCAGGGGTAAAGCCAACAAAGGGATTAGTACTTTACTTGATTTTGTAGTCATTATACTTTGGGTTTTTTATACACTGGAACAGTAGAGCACGGCTCGCCAAACATCAAGCTTTTCACTCTAGGTTGCAGCACTTTGGTTAGTTCTAAATAAGCGCCTACAGGTACATCCTTTTTGGAGCATCCTTTGATGACAACTCGCTTGTCTTCATAGGCCTCCAGATCCAAGGCAGCAATATGCTCTCGATAATATAAATTTAAGTACTCTGAAGATGTAGCTTGGACAACATCCTTTGCAACTTTAGATGCATAACTCGCAATGAGCATATAAGCCCATGAAGGGACAATAGCATCAGCCGAACAATACACTAATAGGATTTTGTCTTGATAAGCAGACCAATCCAATTCTTTTAACGCTGTTCTAAAATCTTTCTCTTTAAGGATTAAGCCTTGGAATAGGTAATCTTTTATATCGAAATGAACCAATTCATCACTAGGATACCACTGCTCTAAGTCAAGCGTAATAATACCAGAATTAGCTACTCTGTTTACTAAGGGTTTTTCATTACTGCTCATCGTCAACTTCTTTTTCTATTTGTTCTTGATTGGGTGATTTAGATTCTTGAGGTTCAATCAAAGCATCTTCTAGTCGTTCCAGGCTACCTACTGCATTTTCTGGAGATTTAAACTCTTTTGGCTTTGGTAAATCGTCCATACCTTTGATACCAAAATACTCCATAAACCTATCGCTCGTTCCATACAATAGAGGCTTACCTGGACCATCACTTCGACCAATAATAGAAACAAGGTCCTTAGCCAAAAGTTTTTGTACCGCGTAATCACAACTCACGCCCCGAATCCTTTCCATATCGGATTTAGTAACAGGTTGTTTATAAGCAATGATAGATAATGTTTCCATAGCTGACCTCGACAACCTTCGGTTGGTCCTATTTTTCAAGAAAGCACCTATGGTTCCGTGGTAGGCCCCTTTGGTCAAAAATTGATACCCACCAGCAATCTCAACCACTTCCATGCTGAAATCATCACTACTATACTTTTGCGAAAGGGTTTGTATCTGCTCGATCAAGTCTGCTTCATCAAAACCGATTTCAAAGGCGAGCTCCAGAGCTTCTTTAATTTCGCTTAAAGTAATGGGTTGATCTGCTACAAAAATTAGGCTTTCGATATGTTTAATTAGTCCTTCCAAGTGAATAATTGTCCGGTTAAAAAATGGAATATCCTCAAAAATACGAATTATAAGAATTAATTGGTATTCAAAGTAGTAGTGCAAACATAATCATAGTTTGCTTTCATCTCTCTAGAATTCATAATACGCTTAAAAAATTCCTCATTTGCAAATGCATTGCTATCCGGAGAAGTCTTAGCATAATACATACAAGCTAATCCAAAAGCAGTTGATTGTTGCTCAATAACCTTAATAATACAAGATGCATCTGTGTACCCATATACTTCAAAAGCATCCAAATGAATATCCTGTATGACCATTTTTCGAAATTCATTTAAAGTCTGCTCGTTAGGCTTATTCCAAAATATTTTAAGAATAGAATTCCCTTCCAATTTGACCTCATATGCTTGACCTTCTCGTAAGGGCCAACCATTGAATCCATAAATACCAGATAATGGTTTGGTAACAGATTCATTATTTGGTAGTATCGTTTGAATTAAAAAGCCTTCCTCCGTTTCCAGAAGCTTCCCATAAATTTTAGGGATTATGCCAGTTCTAGGAGCTGAACCAAAGGCAATCCGCTTGGCTTCCAATTCCATCTTTTTTGCAAAACTAATACTCCAAAATGCTGTCGCAACAACTAATAGGAACATAAGTGCTATATAGATATTATACTTTCTAGACCTTTCCCTTCTAATACGATTAAGCGGCGTATCGACTTTCCGATCAATTTCAAAACTATACTTAAATTTTAGCCCTTTTTGCTTGAGATGGATCTTACACATTTCCTCATTGATAAAGAATGTATAAGACTTGGATTGACGCACATCAAAATCAGTTAAAATCACTTTCCCATTACAAGTCAATAAAACATGCCCATTTCTACGACCGTGAAATAGCTCTACATGGTGTTGAACACCCTCACCCTCTAAGTATATCCATTTAAATCTTGGCATATTATCGATTCCCTTATTGCAAAACGGATTCCATATAATAAAGCTAAGTTTGGTCTTTAGATTACAATTTTGAATACTTTAATTGTTGTAGATTGGACTCCGTGCTATTAAAGCTAAAATATTATGGCGAAACACCATGTATATATAATTATATAATTTGTATTTTGGTTTTTTTAGCCCTTTGGTAAAAATAACTATGAAAACACGTCTACTCCTAATCTTTTGTTCCCTTTGGTGCCTATTCAGTCCAATTCATGGTCAAGACACCAAAACAACAGTACTCAATGCGAAAGCGCAAGAGCTACTATTTCATAGACAATATGAAAAGTCCATCAAGACCTTCCAGAAAGTGCTGGACATAGATAATCAAAATCCTATTGCACTAAGGAACCTTTCCCATGCTTATAGACTCGTCAATGAAGTTGAATTGGCAGAAATTATGTTGGACAAATTTATTGACCTACATCCTATGCATTCTAGATTGGCTTATTATGAGGCTGCTAGATTGAAATTTCATTTAGGTAAGTACGAGGAAGCTCAATCCTTCCTGCACAATTTTGAGTTGATGCAAGAGATTCCTGACCATGAATTTAGTATTGCTGTTGAACACGAACTCGAAGATGAAATCCAGGCTAGAAAACAGAGTGTCGTATTAAAAGAACAACTGATAACAGCTATTGATATTCAGAAATTTGGTAGCATGAGTGAGGTCACTAATCTAGGCAGAAATATAAATACACCCGCTGATGAATATTTCCCCTACCTCACCAATGATCGTTCTTTAATTTTTTACACTAGACGAAAAGATCAATATACCCATGAAGATTTATTCTTCTCTGAATCGAGCAATGAAGCGTGGGAGTTAGGAAGAAATGTTGGTTTTGAATTCAATTCGAATAAGAATGAAGGTATGTCCACCATTTTGAGGAATGGAAGAAAACTGTTCTTTACCGCTTGTGATCGACCGGCAGTTAAAGGAACATGTGATATATGGACAGCTGATTTGAATGGACATAAAATATCACAATTAGAACAACTAACAGGATTATCCAATTCGGAGTATTGGGAATCCCAAGCCTCGATCAGTTGCGATGGAGATGTGCTCTATTTCGCGTCTAATAGACCTGGAGGGCATGGAGGAACAGATATCTGGATGAGTACGCTAGATGAAGAAGGTAATTGGTCTGAAGCTAAAAATCTTGGACCTAATATCAATACAGCAGAAGACGAAGAAGCTCCATTTATAAGTAATGATTCTAAAACCTTATTTTTTTCATCTACTGGACACCCAGGACTAGGAGAACAAGACATGTTCTTAAGTAGGTTAGATCAAGCAGGTTATTGGCAGAAACCTGTCAACCTAGGGGCACCAATAAATTCATCCTACAGAGAACTTGGCTTCTATCTATCTTCTAACGGAACGACTGGTTATTTTGCATCAGATAGAGATCATCCACAAGCAGCCGGGGGCTTGGATATTTATAGTTTCGAACTTCCCGATGAACTTAATGCAGATCCCGTTACCTATGTTGAACTTGTTGTAGTAGATTCCATTTCGAAAAAACCTATTGTCTGTACAGTTTTTACAGAAGAAGAAGGAAAACTTATCACAGACTATAACGGTCGGATATTCATCTGTGCCGCTGCAAATACAACATTGAGTCTAACTATACTAGAACCGGGGTATGACTTATTAAGTAGAACCATTCAAGTACCACAATGGGACAATTCAGTTATGTTCTCTATTCTATTACCCCTTCAACCAGAGGCTAATTATATCCACGCTGAAACCTTGAGTTTCTCGGAAGGTCCTCAGCCAATCGAAAGTACGCACCAAGTCTATTTTGGATTCAACAAAAAGAAAATGGATGGTATTGAAAAGGATAAACTACAAGCATATATAGAAACGCTCCCTGTAAAAGATCAAATCATTGAGATTGAAATAAAAGGGTTTTCAGACCAAACAGGAGATGACTTATATAATCTTAAACTATCAGAAGAACGGGCAAATAATATTGCCGTATTCCTTAAGAATAGAGGTTATAGAGTAGACCGAGTTTATATCGAAGGAGGTGGTGAGATCAAAGATGATATTCCAGATGAAGAAAAAAGAAAGGTAGAGATTAAAATCTATCACCAATAAAAAAAAGTCCCGAATGTTATTCGGGACTTTTTTGTTTTAACCTCCAAAATCATCAAAGGCTATATTCTCCTCTGGAACACCTAATTTATCTAAGGCATCAAAAATTGATTGTGCCATAGCTGGAGGACCACAGAAGTAGTATTCAATTTCTTCCGGTTCTGGATGATTCTTCAAGTACTGCTCAAATAATACTGGCATAATGTACCCGTGGAATCCATCACCTTCTTTATCGTTGATATCCTTCATCACTTTCCAATTATCCTCTGGTAAAGGATTATCTAGGGAAACATAGAAGTTGAAGTTGTCAAATTCGTTTTCAATTTGCTTGAAATCATCGATGTAAAACAGCTCACGCTTCGTACGACCACCATACCAATAAGAAACCTTACGGTCTTTCATTTTCTCCGTGTGGAACATGTGGAATAAGTGAGAACGTAATGGAGCCATACCAGCACCACCACCGATGTAAACCATTTCTTTCTTCGTTGGCTTAATGAAGAACTCTCCATAAGGCCCTGAAATAGTTACCTTATCTCCTGGCTTACGTGTAAACACGAATGAAGAACAAATACCAGGATTTACAGCTTTCCAAGTATTCGCAGCTCTATCCCATGGTGGAGTAGCAATACGAATATTTAGCATGATGATATTTCCTTCAGCTGGGTGATTGGCCATAGAGTAAGCTCTAAAGATTTCCTCATCATTCTTCATCTTCAAATCCCACATTTGGAATTTATCCCATTCCGGTCTGAACTCATCAGCTGGCTTACCCATATCTGGGTGAGAGGTGATATCAATATCTTTATAATCACATTCAATTTCTGGAACATCAATCTGTATATAACCACCAGACTGGAAGTCTAATAATTCACCATCTGGTAATTTAACCACAAATTCTTTGATGAATGTTGCAACATTATAGTTAGAAACAACCTCACATTCCCATTTCTTAATACCAAAGATTTCTTCCGGAATATGCACATCCATATCTTCACGAACCTTCACCTGACAAGCCAAACGCTTTCCTTCAGCAGCTTCCTTTCTAGATAGGTGGTTCATCTCTGTAGGTAAAACCTCTCCACCTCCAGCATGTACGTGACACTCACACATCGCACAAGTACCACCTCCACCACAAGCAGATGGTAAGAAGATATTTTCACCTGAAAGTGCACCTAAAAGTGTAGATCCAGGCTTAACTAAACGAGGATTTTCAGTATCACCGTTAATGATGATCTTCACATCCCCTTGAGGAACGAGTCTTTTTCTCGCAGCCAACAACCCTGCACTTAAAGCCAGGATAACCACTGAAAAGACAATAATTGCAAATAAAATTTCCATGTCGTCAGACTATTTTTGTTGTTGGATTAAAATTCTTATTTCGCTGCTGCCGCCGCAGTCAAAGCCGCAGGGTCGATACCAGAAAGTCCTAAGAATGCTAATCCCATTAATCCTGTTAATAAAAAGGCCATACCCAATCCGCGAAGTGCAGGTGGTACGTTAGAGTATCTGATTTTTTCACGGATCGCAGCAATAAATACAATTGCCAAGAACCATCCAAAACCACCTCCTAAACCAAAGGCAATACTATCTCCTAAATTGTACTCACGTGAAATCATAAATAATGATCCACCAAGAATGGAACAGTTTACCGTGATCAAGGGTAAAAATATACCCAGTGAATTATATAAAGCTGGAGAGACCTTCTCGATCACCATCTCCACCAATTGAACCATAGAGGCAATTACAGCGATGAATAGGATGAATCGAAGGAATGTAAGGTCCGTTCCGAATACGTTCGTCGTTTCAGCTAATAGGTACTCATTAATCATCCAGTTAATTGGAATAGTGATACCTAGTACAAAGACAACAGCCAAGCCAAGACCAACAGCGGTCTTTACACTCTTTGATACTGCTAAGTATGAACACATCCCTAAGAAATATGCTAATACCAAGTTTTCAATGAAGGCTGATCGAATAAAAATATTTACAAAATCCATTTTATATTGATTAATGTATTTTCAAATTGAATCCTAACCTGATTAAGAAATATCAATCAGCTCTTTGTTTCTACTTCTCTGTATCCAAATGAATACTGCAAGGATGAACATAGCCGCTGCAGGCATAACCATCAAGTTGTTTGCAAAGTATCCTTCTGGAAGAATCTGAGCGCCAAACAAAGTACCTTTTCCAAATAGCTCTCTAAAGAAAGCCACTACCAATAGAATAATACCGTATCCAACTCCGTTACCTAAACCATCTAAGAACGATTTCCAAGGCTTGTTACCCATGGCAAATGCTTCTAGACGTCCCATTACAATACAGTTTGTAATAATCAAACCGATATAAACGGATAGTTCTTTATAAGTAGGATAATCGAAATACTTCAAGCTCAACTCTACTATCGTTACCAAAGTTGCAATGATGATCAACTGAGCAATCAAGCGCACTTCATTTGGAATGATATTTCTCAAAAGAGAAGTCAATAAGTTTGAAAATGCACAAACGAATACTACCGCAATTGTCATAACCAATGAAGGCATCAATAGAGAAGTAACTGCAAGTGCTGAACATACACCCAATACCTGAATGGTAATTGGATTATTATCTAATAAAGGATCTACCAAAAGCTTACGCTCTTTCTTGCCGAATAATGGCTCCTTTGCTTCTTTTATTTTAGTTTCTGCCATAACAGATCAAATTATTTGTTAGTTAACTGTCTTGCGACCTATTAGTTACTCGCCCTTAAAGTGGCAAAATATGGTTCATATTGTACCAATCCTTTTTCCAACATCTTGGTAACACCATCACCTGTAATAGTTGCTCCAGTGATGGCATCTACTTGATGTGGATTGCCAGGTATTGCACCGCCTTTTCTAACAAGGATAGACACAAACTCTCCAGCATCGTTATAAATTGATTTACCTGTGAATTGTGATACCCATGCAGCGTTATCTTTAATTTCAGCACCTAGACCTGGAGTCTCAGCAGCATGATCAAAAGAAACCCCAGCTATCGTTTTGAAATCTTCTTCCAAAGCAATTGATCCCCAGATTTCGTCCCATAGTCCTTTTCCTCTAACAGCGGTAATATAGTATGTCTTACCAGAAGTAGGATTCGAGTAAACAAACAAAGGTAGATTTCTATCTCCGTCCGCTTTCTTTACTTCTTTTTTCATTTTGATATCCTCAGCGACCATATCCTCCACAACAGAACCGTTTAGCTTAACCACATACTGCTGTACATTATCATTAAAAACAGCCTGTACCTCTTCATCGGTCATAACATCTAGATCTCCATCTAGACCATCAGCCAATGATTTTAGAATAGCTCTTTTATTAAAAACCTTTTCATTGATCTCCGCTTGACCTGCAGTCAGGTTACGAAGACCAGTAAGAAGCGTAGCTACTACTACGGTCATAATTCCTACGAATAAATATATTTTTGTTGTACTCACTTTTAATTCAATTTAAGAGTTATACATGCTGCTTAGGCTGCTAATTGAGCGCGCTTTGCTCTGCGTTTCATGTTAGCATCTAGTACATAGAAATCAATCGTTGGCGCAAGTGTATTCATAAACAAAATAGCCAACATCCATCCTTCAGGATAGGCTGGATTAAGCACACGGACTACCATCCCTACAGCTCCGATACCGAATCCATAAAATAACTTACCTAGGTCTGTACCACTTGCTGTCACCGGATCGGTCGCCATAAAGGCCATGGCAAACAAGAAACTTCCCATGAACAACTGATAGTACCAAGGCACTTTGATGAAATGATCTTGATTTGGATACAGTGTTTCACCTAGAATATTCATAAGAATAGCCACGGCAACTGCCCCTAAGACCATGGATAACATGATTCTCCAACTACCGATACCCGATACTGCGAGGATGAGCGCTCCTGCAATAACCGCAAGTTTGTTCATTTCACCAATAGAACCAGGCATTACACCCAATAATAAATTAGTCGTAGAGTACTGTTGAAAGACTTCTGCTTTGTTCGTTACAGGATCGATAATCGTATAACTCGCTTCCTGCACCGCAGACCAACCGCCATTTGCCGCTAAGCCTAAAGGAGTTGCACCTGACCAACCATCAATCAATACGGATGAATTCGCGATAAACTGCCCTGCCTCATCAAACATCGAATCAAAGGCTACTCCACCGTTGGGTAAATTGGCTAGATAATCCACGGTATGCGCTTTAATACCGAACAGGCTGTGCAAGACATTATAATCATACGATATCCAACAAATCTCACCTGATATTTCGGAAGGATAAGCA
>CAJXMP010000005.1 GCA_913056515.1 uncultured Lewinella sp. | reverse complement strand
GGAATAGCTTTAAAGACCTCAAATATATAGCTGGTTATTTCCTCTAATTCATCCTTTGGTAGAAGCCCTTTCTCGTGTGAAATTATGTTCTCCAGGACCATACCTAGGGCAATGGATTCACCGTGCCTCAAGCTGGGAAAATCACTATGTCTCAGCCCTAAACTTTCAACAGCATGACCAAAACTGTGTCCATAATTCAAGCCTTTTCGAATTCCACTTTCAAAATGGTCTTGCTCAACGATAGACTTCTTTAGCCTAATGGAATGGAATATCTGTTCCTCTGTAAGCCAATCCTTCCAGTCTTCTAAGGCCACCAATTCTTCCCATCCATCGCGATCAGCGATCAATAAATGCTTGATCATCTCAGCAAAGCCTGATCGTAACTCTTTTCTAGGTAGGGTCTTCAAAAATGTTGGATGTATCATGATCAAGTCCGGATCATTAAACATGCCCACCATGTTTTTATACCCTTTAAAATCTATACCCAGCTTAGAACCAACGGAAGCATCAACCATGGCCAACAAGGTCGTTGGCACTTGAATAAAATCAATACCACGCATAAAAGTAGATGCACAGAATCCACCCATATCCCCAATAACTCCACCACCCAAATTGAAACAAAGCGCATTTCTATCGAGGTTGTGAAATAACATATCCTGCCAGATAGATTGGCATGTGCGCATGGTCTTATGCTTTTCGCCTGAAGGTATTTCTATTAGTTTGAAGTCTAGCTTAGGAAGTAGGGTCTTTAGAAGTGGAAAACAATGTTTAGCCGTATTTTCATCAACTAAGACAACACAGGTAGTCCAAGAGCCGTCTAAAACTAGTCCTTCTAGTTTCTCCCAGGCCTCTTTTCCTGATAAAATGGTTGAATCAGATAATGCAATAAGCTCCATAGTACGTTTTACAATTCATGGAGGAGATCAACCGACCAAGCCTCCGCTCTATGAGCAAACTTGGATTTAGTTGACTTCCATACTCTTCCGAACAATTCCGAATGTCTGTATCGTTCCAGAAATTCTGGCCCTTCCCACACGCTGTAGGTAAAGAAAATACAAGGATTTTGCTGATCACGCAACAACTTTAAGGCATGACATCCCTCAGAAGATCTAATATCCCCTTTCACAGATTCAAAAAGAGCCAAAAACCCTTCCACTTCTTCTGCCCTAAAATGCATTTTTACTATACGTTGCAGCATGATTATTTCTTTTGGGGAGCCAGCTCAATTTGGATCAGATCATCGATATTAAGACCCAACAAGGTACTGGCATTGCCCATATTGACTGCCAATTCTAATAAGTTAGAAGAATTAAAATGACACAAGGGCTCTCCAATCTCTACATCATTATAACTCTTACTAAGACCTTGAATAGGGTCATTTTGTTTAAAATAAATGACGACATCATTCTCCTCAAAAACCGATTCAAAAAGTATTTTATGCACATTCACCACCACGTTGCCGTAGTTATCTACGAATACGATGGTTCCTCTTATACGATCCGTCTCAATAACAGGCTGGAAACCTAAACCTTGCATAACAGATTTTGCGGACTTACCCATTTTATCCAATGGGGTGTCAGCATACAAATCAACAATAATTTTTTCCACAACCGATATCAATGGAGAACGATCATTCAGATCGAGTGTATAGCTTCTAATATTGCCTGGTAAGGACTCAAAAATCAATGTAATGATCCCATTGTCTGGAAGTATAAAATAATGGCCTTTGTCTTCAACCAACAACATAGCTGGAGCCGAACCATAATAATCATTGACAGAAACTAAGTGGATAGTACCTTCGGGGTAATGGGAATAAAAATTTTTGACACAATAAGCAGCCCGAATGATATCAAAAGCAGGTATCTGGTGGTTAATATCCACCGGAAGTATATCGAACTGGGCAGCCTTTAGCGCAGCACCTTTAATGGCGCCTATATAATGGCTATTTGTTCCCGCATCACTCGTCAAACTTAATATTCTCATTCGTAGGGCCCTGTAATTTCCAATATTAATATTCCATTAAAATTTTGTGCCTATCTTTGCAAATTAGAGCAACGATTTTTAATTTTTCATTGTTCTAATTACAAATAGCAACTACTGCACTAAATGCAGCAAGAAATATAAGTCTTTAAAGCTATATTTCGAATTTATTCTAATGTTTAATCTTTTATTTTAAGGTATTGAGTGAAATAAACTTAACCATCACAGACATAGACCTCGTATCACTTTACGGGGAACAAAATGCCCACCTGAATCTTATTCGTGCCGCATCTCCAAACATCAATATTACCGCCAGAGGAAATACGATCAAGTTGGTCGGTGAAAAAAAAGAAACTCAAAAACTAAAGGCAAAATTTGAGATAATGGTTCGCATGATTAAAGAAAATCACGAACTAAATGCTCAAGTAGTTGAAGATTTGCTCAATGATAATAATCCATTTGAGCATAAATTGAGTGCGTCGGATAAAAATAATGTTACCATTGTCCACGGTAAAAAGGGTACTCCAATAAAGGCAAAAACTGTCAATCAAAAAAAGCTAGTCTCTGCTTCTGAAAAAAGTGATATCGTCTTCGCAGTTGGTCCTGCAGGAACCGGTAAAACATACACCGCAGTCGCTCTAGCTGTGCGAGCACTCAAGAATCGAGTAGTCAAAAAAATCATACTCACCCGTCCTGCGGTAGAAGCAGGAGAAAATTTAGGTTTCCTGCCGGGTGATTTAAAAGATAAAGTAGATCCATTCTTAAGGCCACTTTACGATGCATTGTATGACATGCTACCAGCAGATAAAATTGAGCATTTCATTGGCAATAGAACGATTGAAATTGCGCCATTGGCTTTTATGCGTGGTCGAACACTAAATGATGCCTTTATTATTTTAGATGAAGCACAGAACTGTACTAGTATGCAAATCAAGATGTTCCTAACACGTCTTGGGCCAAGTGCAAAATGTATCATTACGGGTGATTTATCTCAAATTGATTTGCCAAGATCGGTAACCTCAGGTCTGAAAATGGCACTCAAAGTACTTAAAGATGTAAATGGTATTTCAACCATTCGTTTAAGTGCTGAAGATGTAGTTAGACACCGTCTAGTTAAAGAAATCATTGTTGCCTACGACAAGGCTGAAGCGGATCGTCAAGCTCAAAGAGAAGCAGAAAAAGCAGAACAAGAACAAGCAAAGACAAGTAACAAACCCAAAACAGAGGAACCCAGCTCCTCCGTTTAAAATTTTTTCAACATATGCGACTATTATCACTATCCTTGCTGCTTAGCCTTGTGCTATCAGCCTGCTCCAATGCACCCCAAAATCAAGAAAAATCGGGTATGCAACAATTCACCTCTGATCAATCCTTTCAAGAAGTACATGAAGAACCCGGAGATTTAAACTACGAAGGAATTGGTCAAAAAATCAAGCTGTCTACTACTTCTGGCAAAGACGCTCAAGCGTTCTATTTCGAGCCCATCCAAGCCAGTAATAAATACCTAATCGTCATTCACGAGTGGTGGGGATTAAACGATTATGTAAAACAAGCCGCACAAGCCTTTTTTGATCAATACCAAAACATCCATGTTTTAGCCCTAGATATGTACGATGGCCAAGTAGCCAGTAATAGAGCGGAAGCATCCACTTATATGAATGAGTTAAGTGCAGAAAGAGCACAGGAAATTGTTCAGGCAGCTATTGCGTTCTCAGGCGCTGATGCATCCATTGCAACTATCGGTTGGTGCTTCGGTGGTGGCTGGTCATTAAGGACTGCAATTGCGGCAGAGAATCAAGCTGATGCCTGTGTAATTTATTATGGAAGTCCTGTAGAAAGTGTGCAAGAACTGGCTCCGTTACAAGCACCCATACTGGGGATTTTTGCAGAAAAAGATCGTTGGATTAACCATGAAATGATTGATAAATTCCAAGCGATTTGTAAAGCAAGCAAAAAATCTTTTGAAGAACATTGGTATGATGCAGACCATGCCTTTGCCAATCCCTCAGGAGATAGATACAATGAAAATGCTGCTCTTGAAGCACAGAAAGAAGTCGATCGCTTTTTACAAAAGCATTGGTATTCTAAAAATTAATCCGCAATCCATTATCAAGTCTTTGATAAATACCTATTTTTGAGGCGAATTTTAATCAGTTAAAACCACAACACCATGAATTTAGACTTTCTGAAAGAATTGGGTTTAAAAGAAAAGAATGCCGGAACTTGGACTGGAGTACAGTCAACAGATTCTGGAAACTATATTGATTCATACTCACCAGTGGATGGAACATTCATTGGCTCCGTAAGTACGACAACTAAAGAGGAGTATGAACAAGTGATGGCCACAGCTCAAGAAGCTTATAAGACTTGGAGAACTGTGCCAGCGCCAAAAAGAGGCGAGATTGTTAGGCAATATGGCGATGCACTGAGAAAGCATAAAACAGCTTTAGGTAAACTGGTTTCCTATGAAATGGGTAAAAGTTTACAGGAAGGATATGGTGAGGTGCAGGAGATGATTGACATCTGTGATTTTGCAGTCGGTCTATCTCGTCAATTGTATGGATTGAGTATGCACTCTGAGCGTCCATTACACAGAATGTATGAGCAATGGCACCCACTAGGTGTAGTTGGTATTATCTCCGCTTTCAACTTCCCAGTAGCCGTATGGTCTTGGAACTCTATGATTGCGCTAATCTGTGGAAATGTATGTGTTTGGAAAGGCTCTGAGAAAACACCTTTATGTGCTATCGCCTGTCAAAACATTTTCCACCAAGTACTTAAAGACAACCAATTACCAGAAGGAATCTCTTGTATCGTAAACGGAGATTACAAGGTAGGTGAATATATGACTCAAGATAAGCGCGTTCCTTTGGTATCTGCTACAGGATCTACTCGCATGGGCAAAATCGTTGCGCAAGAAGTAGCTGGTCGCTTAGGTAAGAGCTTATTGGAATTAGGTGGAAATAACGCCATTATCATCACTGAAAATGCAGACTTGAACTTGGTGGTTCCAGGTGCAGTATTTGGTGCTGTAGGTACTTGTGGTCAAAGATGTACATCCACTCGTCGATTAATCATACATGAAAGTGTATATGACGCTGTGAAAGAAAAAATTGCAGGGGCATATCCTCAATTGAAAATCGGTAATCCACTAGATGAGAATAACCACGTGGGGCCATTAATTGATCAGGATGCCGTAAATGCTTACCTAAGTTCTATCGAAAAAGTAAAGGCAGAGGGCGGTACTTTCGTAGTTGAAGGTGGTGTCTTAGAAGGAGCTGGATATGAGTCCGGTTGTTATGTAAAACCTTGTATCGCAGAAGTACAGAATGACTATGCAATCGTTCAACATGAGACTTTTGCTCCGATCCTATATTTAATCAAATATAGCGACTTAGACGAAGCGATTGCGCTTCAGAATGATGTGCCTCAAGGTCTATCTTCAGCCATCATGACTAAAGACCTTCGCGAGGCAGAATTATTCCTTTCAGCAAGAGGATCTGATTGTGGAATTGCAAATGTGAACATTGGTACTTCTGGAGCAGAGATTGGAGGAGCATTTGGTGGTGAAAAAGAGACTGGAGGCGGCCGCGAATCCGGTTCGGATGCCTGGAAAGCTTATATGCGTCGACAAACAAATACAATCAATTATAGTACCGAACTGCCATTGGCACAAGGGATTAAATTTGATCTATAAAAATAGTGGGGAATGAAAATTCCCCATTTTTTTTGTCTGCTATGCTACTAGCAGCAATATTCTCTAAGCGATTTGAATCCTACCTTGCATATAATAAAAGTTTTAATACTTACATTATAAGTCTAAAGTAGATCGCAAAAAATGCCGATGAGATTATTATTCAGCTTACTCTTGGTGTGCATCTGGCACATGGGAATGGCTCAAAACAAGGAAGCAGTTAATCTAGTACCAAATCCTGGATTCGAGGATTTTTCTGGACCTCCTTTGGGTTGGTTCTATAAAGGCAGTGATTTTACTTCACTTATGAAATTTTGGGATTCTCCCACTCTAGCCTCTCCAGATGCTTACGGTCAAAATATCCGAATTCCTAAACATTGGCAAAGCAAAGGATTTCACTTGCAAAAAGCACATAGCGGATCATCTATGGTTGGTTTAACCATGTTTGGCTGTGAAAATGGAAAGCCCCACTGTAGAGAATACGTCCAAATACGCCTCAATGAAGAACTTGTCGTAGGTCAAAACTACTACGTTGAATTCTATGTGTCTAAACTCCAAGGAAGTATGGCGTGCAATAATTTCGGTGTAGCCCTATCTGTAAATCAGACGGATGAAGAAATTGTAGAAACCATGGATATAATGCCTTTATTCAATGATGTTTCTGTTGTTCAGAACAAACCATTGGAATGGGTTAAAATTAGAGGAGGGTTTCAAGCGGATTCAGCCTATAATTTTATTGTAGTGGGCAATTTTTTTGATGATATTAAAACGGAATTTGATGCCGATGGAGCCCTATTGCCTTATGCCTATTATTATTTTGATGATTTTTTAATCAAAAAAATACCGCCCATACTTCCTGTACCAAAGGAAAAAGAAGATCTACGCGATCAAGTCTTAAAACCAGGTAAAGTCATCCAACTTAAAAATATTTATTTCGATTTTGATAAATGGGATCTCCACCCAAGGTCATTCATTGAATTGAACAAGCTCCTCGGCATATTAAAGGAGCATCCAAATATGAAGATTGAAATCCACGGACACACCGATAGTATTGGTAGTGAGAATTATAATCTCTATCTTTCAAGGAAACGAGCACGTTCGGTCATTGCCTTTTTAACTAATCAAGGCATAGACCCTAGTCGCTTGACCTATGAAGCTTTTGGCTATTCCAAACCTGTTGAAAGTAATCGCAGTAATGCAGGAAGAGCCAAGAATAGACGGGTAGAATTTAAAATTCTCAATGTGGATTAAATGTCATCAAAATCAAAAGTCAAACTGCAAAAACGCTTTTCAAAAAATAGCATAGAAGCTGGCTGTGATGAAGCTGGAAGAGGCTGTTTGGCTGGTCCGGTATTTGCAGCAGCAGTTATCTTACCCGATGGTTTTGAACATCCTTTACTCAACGATTCCAAAAAAATTTCAGAGAAAAATAGGGCCATTCTAAGGCCTTTTATTGAAGCACATGCATTAGCTTGGGCAGTTGGTATATGTAGTCCTGAAGAAATTGATGAAATCAATATCCTTAATGCTTCTTTTTTAGCTATGCACAAGGCAATAGATCAACTTCAAGTTCGACCCGAATTATTGCTCATAGACGGAAATCGCTTCAAAGCTTACTCCGATATCCCTTTTGAATGCATTATTAAAGGGGATGGAAAATTTACTTCCATTGCAGCAGCCTCTGTCTTAGCCAAAACACATAGAGACGCATACATGCAACGCATTCACCAGGATTATCCACACTACAAATGGGACTCCAATGCAGGCTACCCCACCAAAGCTCACCGGGAAGCTATCGAAGCTCATGGGCCCTGTGAACACCACAGAAAGAGTTTTACCTTGCTCAAAGGCCAACAACTTGAATTATCTATTTAGGTCTTACGAATGGATTATTATGTTTTTCATACCCTATACGTGTCTTAGGACCGTGTCCTGGGTATACAATCACCTCGTCTGGTAGCGTATACAGTTCATTCTGAATACTTTGTTCAAGTGTTGCAAAATCACCCCCTGGTAAATCCGTTCTACCTATACTTTGAAAAAACAACACATCACCTGCTATTAGAAATTGATCTTTCTCGCAATAAAAGGATAGGCTAGCGGGTGAATGACCGGGTGTAAATAAAGCTTTTAAAACAGTATCCCCAAAAGCAATTTCTTCCCCTACTTCAATAAAGCGTTGGGGCTGTGGTGAATGAGACACATACCCAATACCATACATGTCTGCAACCATTGGTCCTTGGTTTAGAACCTGCAATTCACCCTCATGAATCTCCAAGTCTAAGCCAAACTGTTCCGCAACAAAAGCGTTTCCTAATATATGGTCAATATGACAGTGCGTATTGATTAATCGAACTGGACGGAGTTTTTTGTCCTGAATATGAGTTAATAAGATATCCTCCTCCTGTTTGTTGCTGCAACCAGGGTCAAAGATTACACATGCACCTGAAGGGTCTTCAACGATGTAGGTGTTTTCTTGAAATGGATTGAACGTGAAACTAGTAACTGTTGTCATTTTAAGTCAGAATTGATGGCTTAGTACTGTTTAGCTTCAGTAAAAAAGTTAAATTGTTTCTAAATACAGCCCTAATACATTGTATCAAACCTGAATTAAAATTATTTTATGTATAAAGGTAATCAAAACATTATCGTTTATATAAAGAATAGAAGTGCCCAAAGAAATTAGATAGCATGAAAAGAATCGTCCTCACCATATTAATTGCCAATCTTTTTTTCCTCGCAACTCATGCGCAGGTAGCCAATGTTCAATTTGGGAAAAACAGGGTGCAATATCATTCAGATTTTGACACTTGGCTGCAATATGAAAGCGATAACTTTGTAAGTTTTTGGTACGGTACAGGACGTAATGTAGGCCAGAGCTCTGTAATGATTGCAGAGGAAATATATGGTGAAATCGAGGAACTCACGGAGCACAGAATCAATGATAAAATAGAGATCATTGTTTATAAGGATATCACTGACCTCAATCAAAGTAATATCGGTGATGAGGAATTATTGAACACCTTTGATCAGAAAGCCTTGGTCCTTGGTAACAAAATCTTTGTGTACTTCAATGGTAACCACCAATTGCTGCGCTCTCAAATTAGAGAAGGTACCGCAAGAATCTTCCTGAACTCTATCTTATTTGGCAATTCGATACAAGAAATGGTACAATCCAGCATTCTACTCAATCTACCGGATTGGGTTACTGATGGATTAGTGAAGTATATAGCTGACGGATGGACCAGTACCGATGATAGTGCCATGAGAGAAATCCTTAGCCTTGATGTATATAAATCATACAAGGAGTTTGCCATTGCTCAGCCTACCTTAGCTGGTAAATCCATTTGGTTTTATGTGGATTCTAGAAATAAAGCTGGGGTTATACCTACCATTCTATATTTAGCTAAAAACGATCGTTCCCTAGATTCAGGTTTTTACGATGTCCTAGGTATGTCTTCTAACAAAGTGCAAAAAGACAGTTACGCCTTTTATAAAGAGTTGTATCAAAAAGAAGTTGAACAAACAGACACCCTTTCTGGAGAACGCATCAAGCTGAAAAACAAAAAGAACCATCCCATTACGGATATTCAGCTTAGCCCGGATGGAAAAAGACTCGTGTATGTCATCAATGATATGGGTCGATATAAAGTTATTCTTAAGCACTTAGAGAAAGACGAAACAGATATTATCCTTAGAGGTGGTCAGCGGAACCAATTACAGCGAACCGACTACAATTACCCTATGGTAGCTTGGAATAGTTCTGGACAGGAGTTAGCTATTGTTTTTGAGAAAAATGACGTAATCTACCTGGGACAGTATGATGTATATACCGATAAGTTCAAGCAAACAGAACCTATCACGAATCAATATCAGCGCATCCATTCCATAGCTTATAAGAATAACTATAGAATGTTGTTCTCTGCTAGTATAAATGGATTCTCCGATTTATTTATGTACAGCTTAGTAGACCGTCAAACGACTCGCATTACCAATGATATTTGGGATGATCTGGATGCACAGCCGGCCCAATTAGACGGACGCAAGGGCTATATTTTTGCCTCTAATCGTCCGGACACGCTTAATGAACGTAAGATTCGAATTGACTCTATACTTCCCGATGCCAAGTTTGATATTTTCTTCTTGCCAGAGGATGGAAGTAAATTGATTCGATTAACCAATACCTCTAATGTAAATGAACGACAGCCCCTGTGGGTTGATGAGACTTATTTCACCTTTTTATCCGATAAAAGTGGGATTAGAAATAGGTATTTAGGGGAGATTGAGGAGTATATTCACCATTATGAGCAGGAGGTCTTCTTCAACGACGGTGATATTGGCTATTTCCAACAGGATACACTTTTGGAAAATGTATTGGATAGCGTGCGACTTACGGAGATTGATAGTGTTCGAATCATTCCGATTATTGAGAAGCGAGGAAAATCACATCCTCAAACTAATCTATCCTATAATATTGATTACCATAAGTACAATAGTAATCTAAGCCGATTTATAAGTAAACAGCAATCGCAGGATCAATCTGTGATCTACATTGAAAAATATAATCCAGAGGCAGAAGCTACTCTATTGGAAAAAGACTTTGAACAAAAGGATCTTCCAAGCAATGAAAAGCTAACTATTCTGAAGGAAGAAGCATTCTTGGAGCCTGATTATAAAAACGAAGATGCAGACTCGTTAAATATAGATACCTATATTTTCCAATCTGGCTTTGAAGTGGAAGAAACAGAAGAAGAATCAACGAATAATAACACGGAAGAAACAGCAATAGATACCTATCTAAATACGGCTGCTAAACTAACGTTAGGAGAAAACTACTTAGAGCAAAAGCCCTATCAATATTTTCCCTCTGATGTTATTCCTTATCGTCTGATGTTCAGGAATGATTTCATAACCACTGAATTTGATAATAATAATCTACTAGATGATTATTATCCATATAACGGTACACCAAGCTTACAAGCCTTTCAACCAGCGAATGAGCAAGATCCTAGGGGATCAAGAATGGGTATTCTAATGAAAGCAAACTTCAAAGATCTTTTAGAAGATCACGAATTGGAGGCTGGCATTAAATTCCCATCTACCTTCAATGGCTATGAAGCTTACATGCGTTACAATAATGATAAAAAGAGAATCGATAAAGAGATATTTGTCTATAGATCGTCTTTTAAATTCACTATCGATAACGGCTCTTTATTCCCGAGCCAAATCCAACCTAAGTTAGAGGCAAACTCCTTTGTGGCAGAATACAAAGTCTCCTATCCTTTTAATCCGTTTGAATCTATCAAAACTGGATTGAACCTTAGATTGGATCAACAAGTACAATTAGCAACGGATGTCAGTACGCTTGAAACCTTATCAGAGAATGTTCAACGAATCCGATGGAGAACAGAATACATCTATGATAACACCATCAATAAGCAGATGAACATCCTAAATGGTACTCGTGCAAAGGCAACCATGGAAATCTCTAAAGGCATGCAAATCGATCTGACCGATAATGCTTCATTTGACTTTAACCAAGGTTTCATGTCGGTATTTACATTGGATGCTCGGAATTATATTCCTATCCTGAAGCGATCTGTTTTCGCAACAAGGATTGCGGCTGCCACCTCTATTGGAAGTGAAAAGGTCGCTTATTTTGTGGGCGCTACGGATAATATGTTATTCTCCACCAATTCGGATAGTAACGACGATATTCCCGTTCCACTAGTGGCCGATGGATTTAGGTACCAAATGATGATGCCAAATTTAAGGGGATTCTCATCGAATATAAGAAACGGTAACTCCTATGCATTATTGAATGCTGAAATTCGAATCCCTGTATTCCAATATATTTCAAAGAATATCAAGTCGCCATTCCTGAGGAACTTCCAATTGGTGGGATTCTTTGATGCGGGTTCTGCATGGATAGGGAAAAGTCCATTTGCGGATGACAACCCACTGAACATCAAGAATCTTCAAGACATCGATCCACCTGGTGATCCTAATGTCTTTGTTTCCGTAAAATTCTTTAGAGATCCTTTTGTTATGGGCTATGGCGCAGGAGCACGTATGCTTATATTGGGCTACTATTTGAGAATTGACTATGCTCAGGGGATAGAAACAGGAGAAAAACAAGACCCAAGATTATTCTTCTCCTTAGGATATGATTTTTAATACTTCACTACTATGAAAATAAAAGCTTGGAAACTGCTCGCTATCTTCTTTGGAATTTTAGCAGTAAACACAAGTGCGCAGCAAGCACAAGTAGATCCTGAATTACTTCAACTATTGGATCAAAACAACCAACAGGATGTATTGATTATCCTGAAGGATCAGGTGCAATTCAAGGATCTACCTCAACAGTGGACTAAGGCAGAAAAGGGTCAGCATGTTTTTAATGCGCTGCGCCAACATGCGATCAATACCCAACAACCACTTATTGACTTATTACAGTCTTGGAATCGTCCCAGTAAAAGTTACTTACTCAGTAATGCCATATTGAGTGCCATAAACTTAGAAGAATTACAGCAATTACAAACCCATCCTTTAATTGCCCGTATTCAAACTGATTTATGGTATCAAAACGAACTACCTAAAGATGATTCCTTCCAATCTGATGCTAGTGTTAGAACACAAGACACCATCGAATGGGGGATAGAAATGATAAAAGGAGATGAAGTTTGGGATTTAGGATATAAAGGTGCAGGTGTTATTATTGGCGGACAAGATACTGGGGTAGAATGGTATCACCCAGCTATTAAAGCACAATATAAAGGTTGGAATAATGGCGTTGAAGACCACAACTACAACTGGCACGATGCCATTCATGAAATCAATGAAGATAATACTGGAAATAACCCATGCGGATTGAATAATATAGCTCCATGTGATGATCATAATCACGGTACACACACCGTAGGCACTATGGTAGGTGAGGCTGGTTTTAGAAAAATTGGAGTAGCGCCTGAAGCGAGTTGGATAGGCTGTAGAAATATGGAAAGAGGACACGGCAAACCAAGTACTTATTTGGAGTGCTTTGAGTGGTTTCTTGCTCCAACAGATAGTAATGGAGCCGATCCAGATCCCAACCAAGCACCTCATGTAATCAACAACTCATGGGCATGCCCAGAGTCTGAAGGCTGTAATCCAGCTAATTTTTCCATTCTTGAGACTGCAGTAGACAATCTAAAAGCTGCAGGGGTAGTAGTCGTAGCCTCAGCTGGTAATAGCGGGTCACAAGGTTGTTCATCTATCAGCACGCCTGCTGCAATCTTTGAAAATAGTTTTACCATAGGTGCGACCAATGAAGGAGATCAAATTACTGGATTTTCAAGTCGAGGTCCTGTTACCGTAGATGGATCCGATCGATTAAAACCCAATGTCAGTGCACCTGGAAGAAATGTATATTCCTGCGTTAGAGACAATGCCTACAGTACATATAGTGGCACCTCTATGGCCGGTCCACATGTGGCTGGTGCAGTTGCCTTAATTATTTCTGCTAGACCAGAGCTAGCTGGACAAGTAGCCCTTATTGAAGACATCTTGGAAGAAACGGCAATAGCAAAAACAACGGAAGAAAATTGTGGTGGAGTATCTGGAATGAATATTCCGAATAACACTTATGGTTATGGTAGAATTGATGTATTAGCGGCTGTTGAGGCAGCTTTAGTCATTGATATCAATCAAACCGAAACTTTGGACACCCAAAACGCAAAAGTGTTTCCAAATCCAACGGATGGCCTATTGCATGTGAATCTTCCAGTCCATATTCAAGACGCCTATATGCAGTTAATGGATACCAATGGTCGGGTCGTTCACGAACAGCGTATTCCTTCGGGTAGCAATCCTTTGAATTTGACTAAGCTATCCAAGGGTATGTATTTTTATCTGATTGATTCAGAAAAAAATCAATTTAGCGGTAAGCTGATTCTCCAATAAATAGTTAATTTATAGCTGTCTTTAAAAAAGGAATTCAAGTCAAAACTTTGAATTCCTTTTTTTGCATCCGTTATTTCCTTATTTTCATAAAATGCTTTTATAGCTTTGTAAGAATTTCAACAATAGTATGGCAGATTTTCCTAAAAAAACAAATAGGGTACAACCCGCTCGTACGTCTAAAGGGGAGCTTTCCGATTATGTCTTCGGAAAAGTTCAACCGCAGGCTACTGCTTTGGAAGAAGCAGTATTGGGAGCCCTTATGTTAGATAAGGATGCACTGTCATCGGTTATGGATATCATTACAGCGAATAGCTTCTACTTAGATGCCCATAAACATATTTACGAAGCGATGATCGCCTTGTTTAATGGATCGCATCCTATTGATCTATTAACCGTAACGGAAGAACTAAAAAAACTAGAGAAACTAAATGATATTGGTGGACCTGGTTATTTAGTTAAACTAACCAATAAAGTAGCCTCTGCAGCAAATATTGAGTATCACGCTAGAATTATAGCGCAGAAATATATTCAGCGTGAATTGATTCGTGTATCCACTAAGATTATCAAAGATTCTTATGAGGATAGTACAGATGTTTTCGCTCTCCTAGACGATGCTGAAAAAGGATTGTTTGACATTACGCAAAGCAATATGAGTCGTGGTGTAGAAACGATGAGTTCAGTAACTGCTAAATTCAGACAGCAGCTAGAGGAATTGAAGGATAAAGAGGATGGACTGACAGGTGTACCAACTGGTTTCCTCAACTTGGACCGATTAACGTCCGGTTGGCAACCTTCGGATTTGGTTATTCTGGCTGCTAGACCTGGTATGGGTAAAACATCCTTTGTACTTGCTCTTGCCAAAAATGCTGCCATGGACTTTAATAAAGGGGTAGCCATCTTTTCCTTGGAGATGTCGGATATCCAATTAGTCCAACGATTGGTTACGCTAGAAGCTGAAATTTCTGGTCAAAAAATGCGTAAGGGTAATCTAGAAGAATACGAATGGCAACAGCTTTATACAGCTATTGAACAAATGGCTGATATTCCAATCTTCATTGATGACACCCCTGGTATTAATATCTTTGAACTTAGAGCCAAGTGTAGACGTCTGAAAGCTCAGTACGATATTCAAATGGTCATCATTGATTACTTGCAATTGATGAGTGGAGGAAGTGATGGTAAAGGTAATCGAGAGCAAGAGGTATCGGCTATTTCCAGAGGTTTAAAAGCATTGGCGAAAGAATTGAATGTGCCTGTGATTGCCCTTTCCCAGCTTAGTCGTGCAGTTGAATCACGTGGAGGAACAAAAAAACCTATGCTTTCCGATCTTCGTGAATCTGGATCTATCGAGCAGGATGCCGATATGGTAATGTTCATCTATCGCGGTGAATACTATCAAATCTTAGAAGACGAAGAGGGAGAATCACTAAAAGGTATTGGAGAAATCCTAGTTGCAAAAAACAGGCATGGTGCCTTAGAAAATATCAAACTTCGCTTTATTGCAGATTATGCTAAGTTCACAGATCTGGATGACCTAGATTTTGAAAATCTACCGGAGGGTACATTTAATACAAACCTTGATGGGTCTGATGTGATTACCCGTCCTTCCAGAATGAATGACGACGAGGACATTCCATTCTAATTAATAAGTTGATTTTTTATGGAAAATGAAGGTGTACGATTGAATAAATTTGTAGCCTCTTCAGGAGTATGCTCCAGAAGAAAGGCAGCAGAGCTAGTCAAGGCTGGAAAAATAAAAGTTAATGGCGAGGTCAAACTTGAACCGTTTTACTTAGTACAGGATTTTGATAAAGTAGAATACAACGGTCGGATCTTACAGCAAGAAACAAACAAGGTTTACCTCTTAATGAATAAACCTAAGAACACCATCACCTCGCTTTCTGATGAAAAAGGTAGGAAAACCGTCATGGATTTAATAAAGCAAGATATTCCTGAACGCATCTTCCCCGTTGGACGGCTCGATTTCCCTACTACAGGTCTTTTACTGATTACCAATGATGGCGATTTAGCTAAAAAACTGGCTCATCCAAGCCATAAAGTCAAAAAATTCTATGAAGTGCATCTCGATAAAGAGATCAATCCACAGGATTTGAATAAAATCAGGGCTGGATTAGAGCTAGAAGATGGACTTGCCCCAGTTCTAGGTGTAGATTATGTGCGAGGGAAAACGAAAAGGGATGTTGGGATTGAAATCCACATCGGTAGGAACCGAATTGTGCGTAGAATTTTTGCCCACCTAGGGTACACGGTTGAAAAACTCGATCGAACCTATTACGCAGGCTTAACCAAAAAAGATCTCCCACGCGGAAGATATCGCCATTTAAGTAAGCAGGAAGTCATTATGTTAAAGCATTTTACCTAATATTTGTATTTGTTTTTAAAAGTCCCATCTGTCTGCTCCAAGACAATTACTAAGCGTTTATTTATACACCAAACGACAATATCGAAAAGAGCATCCCGGTAATTTATTGAGGAACAAATACTTATACTCAATGAAATACTTGCTAATACTGGGAGTAGTATGCCTTCCTATGGTACTATTTTCCCAGACTTACACCACTTATTACGATAGTGGTAACATCAAAGACATAGGAAGCTTAGAAAATGGAAAAATCCATGGCATCTCTAAAGGATACTATGAGGATGGTACACTAATGTACGTTGAAAAGTATCGAAGAGATAAACAAGTTGGCGAAGCCTTCTATTATGATGAAAGTGGACACTTAAAAGCATCCGCTAAATCTAGAAAGGATCATCTAAAAGGAAAGGCCAAAATATTTTACAAAAATGTACAAGTTCGCGTGGTAGAAAAGAATAATGATGGTAGCCAAAATGGAAATATCATTCTGTATTCCCCTAATGGAGAACTTAAGCGCCTAGAATATTGGCGTAAAGGCAAAAAATTTGGTAACACCTTAGCTGCTTATTAAAAAAAAGAAGCTTACTCTGTATGGAGTAAGCTTCTTTTTTTTAATTCAATTGATATAAGCCTCCTGTAATATTCATTAATGCGATTTGCGCATTTAACACATCAAAGTGAGCTTCTAATTTACGTTGTGCGGCATTTAAATACCCCAGCTGAATACTCCGATAATCAAAACTACTGATCAATCCATTCTCATATCGATCTTTTGCAATCTCTAAATTCTGAGCGGCATGATCCAATTGATCTGTACTAATCAAAAGTACTTGTTGATTGGCCTCCAATTGCAAATAGGTGTTATTGAATTGCGTACCTAAACTTTGTTCTAAGTTCTTTCTTAAGTCTTGATTAGACAGCAAGCGCAGTTCTGCATTTTGAACTCTGTTCTTACGCACCCCACCGTCAAAAATCCGATAGATTGCTGAAATACCAACAAATGGATTGACCCCAGAAGAAGTGTTAGCACCAATAATCTCCATAGTGATCGGATTCTCCGCATCTAGATAACTTGAATTCAGGTTGCTATTAAATCCAGCACTCATGGCAATAGTTGGCTTAAGGCTTGTTTTTTCTAGCGCTATACTATTTTGAGCCAGCTGATCGGCCAACCTTAAATTAGCCAAGTCGCTATTATTATTCAGCATGCGTTGTCTGAGTTCTTGTTCACTGATCAAAGGCATCATATCTTCCAAATCATTGGTCAAGGAATAGTTTTCGGCTCCTTGAGCTTCCCCCATCAATAATTTCAAATTATTAGTAAGCCCCACTAATTGATTATCCAATTGAATACAAGTAATCGAATCATTGAGATAGGCATCCTTTGCTTGAAGTACATCAAAGGTACTGGCTGATCCAAAGGATTGGCGTAACTCTTGAAAGTCTAATCTATCCCGGCTTAATGTTTTAACCTCTTCTAAAACTTTCAATTGCTCTTCTAATAATAGAATATTGTAATAAGCTATCATAACTTGCTCTGACAAGTCTTCGATAGCAATACGCATATCCAATCGAGCTTGTTCTGTTTGCAAGGAGAGATTGTCTTTGTTCAATTTTATTCGCCCTCCATTGAATAGGACTAGATTCATATCCACACTTCCTTGTAATCCAGTGGTGTAGGATAATTGTTCAGGAAGAATCACATTGGCAGGATTCACTTGTCGATTAATAGCTGATTGATTGAAAATAGTGGCATCAATGGTTGGTGTTCGACCCGCATTGGCCCAGTTGTCAGATTGTTCCGCTAGTTGAACTTGTTTCTGCTGAAACTCTATTTGTAAATTATGTCCAATTGCCTTTTCTATAGCCGTTGACAAACTCAGTTCTGTTTGAGCAGTTGCACTCACTGAAAGCATCAAAAAGACTAAAGCAAAAATATTCTTAAGCATAAGCACTATTTTTTATCCAATTTAAACACACCCATAATGGGCTCTCCCAATCGTTCAATCAACACTACAGGATTATCAAATCTACCATTCTTGGCTTTATAATCCCTCCGTTCCTCTTTAGATCTAAAATTAGTTATATAATAATCGCTATCATTAGGACTATACCCTAAGCACAATTTTTCTTTGGTTTCCTCATCTAAAAACTTATGATTCGCTATTCCTGGATAGGAAAAGGAATAAAACTTAATACACTCCCCTTCCTCCGCTAATTCAGCCAACTGTTTTAATCCTGAACGATAAGAAATACCCCAGTAATCTAGTTCAAACCTAGAAAACTGATCACCTGTCGCTAAGACATTAAAGTAGGTTTGTTGATATGGATGAATGTACACCATTAAGACAAGTAAATATCCCAAGTTTACGCCTGTGATTATCTTGACTAGATTAAACGTTCTCCCGCCCTTTGCAATACTCCAACGGAATAGTCTAAGCAAACCAGCAAAAGCTACTAAAGCAAATCCTGCATAAGTAAAATGAAGTTGTCGCCATCCATCATAAAGGGTTGAATGCTTTATGATGACCATTAATAAAGGCATTAAAAAGAAACTCAGTGCAATAGCGATAAATCGTTGCTCTCTATCCTTTAACCAATTTAGATTCCCTTGGAATAAATCTTTGATCCAACTCAAAAGGGGCTTTCCAAATCCAATTACAAACAAAAACCAATAAAACAAGGGAATGCTTATCAGCATCCATGCCGGCGCATAATACCAAGGTAATTCAGGCGCGTATAAATATTCATTGAACAATAGCACTTCTCCACGCCAATCGAATTTGCCCATAGCTTTAAAAGACTCTACAAAGTTATGTAAGGGAGCTTCCCATAAGTATGGCCAAAAGATATAAATAAAGACAGGTGTGGAAACTGCAAACAGGGCAAGACCTTTTTTCCATTGCTGAAAAAATGCTTTTTTATCTGTTGCACTAAGTCCATACAAAACAATCCAACCAACCGTTAAAGCGGGAAGAATAATGCCTACTATTCGAATATTCACCGTCAGGCCACAAACAAAGGCATGCAATAATGCATTTTGCCATTTCGGATCATCCAGATATCTGAAAAAACTGGACAAGCCGAATACAAAAAAAGCAAGTAATACAGCGTCTTTAATATTAAAGAAAGCGTGCGCAAATGTTCTTGGTGCCAAAATAAAAATAAGCGTTCCAAGTAGGGCTAAATATCGATTTGCACAATGTCGATACAGAATTCTGTAAAAACAGATGCAAGCAAAAAAGAACAATAAGAAGACTAGGTGGTGTCGGAGCATGTAGCGTTCGAAATAGGTTTTTAAGCCAAAACTTCTTTCGATATACAAGGAGCTTAATTGAAAAATCACCCCATAGTATTTGTACTCATACTCATGTAATTGCTCTTTATTGGGTGCGATAGGACCTTTGGAAATACCCAAGGTTTTGTTGACATAATCAAAACTTACTCGACCATGTCGCTCTTGGATTTCATCATCAAACCCTAAACCATAATCATGTACAATATTCAGGCCTATAAGCAGGAATCCCGCAAAGAACAGATAAACGAATAACCTAGAATAAAAATGCTTATGCTTCATGCTCCTCCTCTTTTCGCTGTCCAGGCAATCTCTTTTCAAAGGCGAAGCGCTTTAAGTAGAAATTGTAAAAGAAGATTAAACCCGTTGCAACCAATTTGGCAGCTATCTTATACTCCTCAAATAAAGCGATCTTTTTTACCAATAAATCAATGATGAAACTACCCAAAACCACTCCACCAAGGGATACCAATACCGACATCCCAAAAACTAAATAAACATTTCGCTTCAATTCAAAAACATAGCGTTTTTGAAGTATAAAATTGATCAACATCCCTACAGAAGCTGAAATCATATTTCCCCAAAATACCGCCAAGATACCTTCCTTGAATTCCACCAAAAGAAAGAACAGCACATAGTCCGTCAGTGTAGCCACTATAGACGACATTCCAAACTTCAACTTTTGGATCAATCCCGATTTATATTTTTCAAACAATGCTTTCAACTAAACAACTTTTATACTTCTTCTGAATCTGAATCCAATGCTGTAGGCTCTACAGACTCATAAGTAACTGTTTTACCAAAGAACTTAAGCGTATGATACTTCAATCTATTCAGAATGATCAAAAATACAGGCAACATTAAAAGTATGATCACTGTAATCAATAATAATCCAAAAGAGACTGAAACCGCCATAGGTTTTAAAAACTGTGCTTGCAAACTCTTTTCCAACAACAAGGGGAATAATCCCGCAAAGGTAGTAATGGATGTCAAAATAATTGGACGGAATCTACTCATCCCTGCATCATACAGGGCGTCCATCTGAGCCTGTCCACTTTGTAAATTATTATTGTAAGTAGCCACAAATACCAAAGCATCATTGACTAATATTCCAATCAATGCAATTACCCCTAAAACAGAAAACAAACTGATAGGAATACCAACAGCCCAGTGTCCCCAAGCCACTCCAATGAAAGAGAATGGGATCAGTAAGAAAACGGCTGTTGTTTGTAGTACAGACCTAAAGGTCAATGCAATACAGAAAAACATGAGGCCAAAAATAATGGGCATGATTTGCTGCATAGATTTTTGAGAACGCTCCTGCTCTCTATTTTGACCTTCAAATAAGGCAGATACGGAAGGGTAATCAGCCAACACCTCTGGTATAATTTCATCTTTTAATCCCGCTGTCAAATCACTCACAGAAACATTATCATTAGAGATATCAGCTTCTACTCTCACCTCTCTTTTACCATTTAAGTGATTAATAGAAACGACCCCTCTACCAATGGAAACATTGGCCAATTCGGACAATGGATATTCAACCCCATTCCCAACACGAATGCGCATATTTAATAGGTCGGTGATATCTGAGCGATCCGCTTGGTTATAGCGAACCCATACTTTCACCTCGTCTCTACCGCGCTGAATCCGCTGAACTTCCGCTCCAAAGAAACCTTGACGGACTTGAGCTAAAATAAACTGCGTATTTAAACCCAGAAACTCGCCTTTCTCGCTCATTTCTATGTTGATCTCTTTCAAGCCCTCTTGATTATTATCAATTACATCCGTTATTTCTTCTAAGGCATTTAAGCGAGTCTTAACCGCTCGAGTAGCTTCGTCTAATTCCTTGTAATCTATACCCACTAGTGAAATAGAAACGGGTTTACCAAAGGCTGATTGAGCGCCAAAAGCCAATTCCTCTGCATCCGCAATAGGCCCCGTGTAGGCCCTAATCGTATTCAAAACCTTTCTGACTTTTAGACTATCTCTATTCTCTCCCGGTAGTAGGGTGATATTCAAATTACCTTGGTAAGTACTTGGGCCAATATTACGTTCAATCTTAGTGATTGGCTCTGCCTCACCACCAAAGTATTGCTGCGCTAGAGAATCGTTTGCTCTCCAAGCTGCATTTTCGATATGCTGTAGCCACTGCATGGTTTCATCAGCGTTAGTACCCGCTGGCATTTTAAGAGTGATGGAGATATTATCTCGTTCGATATTCGGGAAAAAGGTCCCTTTGATAATTCCACCACTCATAGCACCAAAGGTCAACATCAAAAGGCATACCATAAAAGCCAAACTCATAAATTTATTATGAGTAGCAAAGCGCAGTACTGGAGCATACAATTTATCTCGCATGCCATCCATTAGGTTATCAAAGAATAGTCTAAGTTGGACAAAAAATCCTTTGGCCGCTTTTTCACCTTTAGCCTTCAAAGCCTTAGAATGTGCGATATGTGTAGGTAAAATAAAGGCACCTTCTACCAAGGAAAAAGCCAAGGAAAACAATACTACAATAGACATTTCTTTGAAAAAATCTCCTAAACGTCCATCTATGAAAAAGAATGCCGAAAAGGCTATTACTGTAGTAACAATAGCGGTAAAAATAGCTGGCAGCACCTCCATAGTCCCTTCCAAAGCAGCACGCATCCTTGAATATCCCTTTTCATATTTTTGATAGATATTCTCAGCTATTACAATCCCATCATCTACTAATATTCCAATCACAATAATCATTCCAAATAAGGATATCACATTGATGGTGACATCTAATTGATTGGCAAAGATGAACATCCCAGCAAATGAAATCGGAATCGATAAGGCTACCCAAAAGGCAATACGCCAATGTAGAAACATGGCTAAAAGCACTATGACAAGGAGAAATCCTAGAATTCCATTCTCCGTAAGCAAGTTAATACGTTGTCGAAGTAAGATTGACCCATCTCGAATGACGGTAGCCTGTAAATCCGTTTCGCTTTCGTTGAAGTTTTCCACATAATCATTCACCATATCGGTAATGGTGATCATATCCTCCGATTTAGGTGTATTATTGACTGTTACCACAACCGATGGCTCCCCATTTAGAAAAGATCTAGCAGGATTATCTTCTACCCATTGATCCCGAATATCGGCTACTTGATGCAGGTAGACCTTACCTCCGTTGGCATCTTTTTTTACGACTATATTGCGTAAGTCATTGGCATAATATTCCTTTTGACGCGCGCGCAAAAGAATCTCTTCGGAATCCGCTTTAACCTTACCACCGGTGATATCTAGGTTAGCTGCCCGAACGGCAGTACTAATTTCTGTAAACGTGAGTTGATAAGCTCTTAAGTCCCGTTCTCTACATTCTACTACAATTTCTTCATCAGGGAAACCACTTAGGGTAACCTTGGAAATACCCTCCATAAGCAATAAATCATCTTCCACTTTTCGTGCAACGGATTTCAACTTCTGAAGATTCTCCGCTCCACTAATAGCAAAGCTTATCGCAAAACCTACACTCTCATTCACGAATACTTTAGCAGGTTCCATGCCTGCAGGAAAGGATGGTATACTATTAACGGCATTTTTGACATCTTCAATGACCAAATAGGCATCTGCACTCTTCTTAACTTCAATTGTTACATTACCCGCATTTTCATTACTCACCGAAGTAATTTGTTCAATACCAGTTATCCCCTTTAGCTTCTCTTCAATCTTATTAATAATCCCCTCTTCTATCTCCTCGGGGGAGGCACCTGGTAAAACCGTTTGAACAAAAATTAATCGATTCGGTATATCAGGAAAAAAAGTAGATTTCATCTGTAAACCACTGACGATACCTATGACTACCAAACCAATCATTAAAGCATTAGCCGCAAAAGAATTCTTTATGAAATATTGAATGATATTCCTCATGGCCTATTGTTTTGGTGAAGTACTATCGATCACCTGAACATCCACTTCCATACCCTCAAAGGCGCCAGGAATCTGCTTGGCTAATATTGTTGCACCTGGTGTTAAGCCCTGAACATAGATACCAGCTTCTGTGATTCTTAAGATATCGAGGTGCTTCCTAACTAGCTGACCATCTTCCACAAAGAAAGCCTCGTCTTGACCGAGCAATAAAGCCTTGTCCAAAACGTAAATATCCTCTACCGCATTAGATTGAGTTGATCCCGTTAAAAACAATCCTTCTTTAAGTCCTTTGCCCTTAATCGTGATATAAACATCCACCGTTTGGGATTGTGGATTGATTTTATTTGAAATTCGCTTGATGCGACCTGAATAATTCGTACCTAAATCTTGAGCATAAAAAGCTACGGATTGACCTTTCTCCAAAAAACGCATGTCAGATGCAAGAACAGAAACAACCAACTCAAAATGACCGGTCTGCATGAATTCGCCTAACATTTGGCCTGGTTGTACCATAGCACCTGCATTAGTATTTACAGCAGTGAGTACCCCACTAAAAGGTGCTTTGATTTCATATTTATCTAATCGCTTTTCTGCACTTTTTATACTGTAGAAGAGCCCTGACAGATTTCGTGCAGCAATAAATCGTTTACCCCTATTATCGGCCATCTCTGGAAAGTCCTTTAATGGCGATTCTAGATCAAAACCATCCACGTAGTCTTGCCATTGATTAAAATCATCTGGAAAATCGAGTTTGATATCCGGCAATAAGCTTACAATCCGACTCAACAGATCACTTTTCTGTGCTAGTAATGCCAATTGAGCCTCCTCCTTATTGATAGTTAAGATGGATTCCCCTTTGGAAAAATATGTTCCTACCTTAAACGGTTTTGCACCTCCATTAATCAAACCGGGTACCTCGGTAAATACCATCACCTTATTATAAGCTTGTAATACCCCTTCTAATGGAATGTCAAAGCTTGATTCCTCTAACTGAATAGCTTCGACTATTGCGAGTGGTTTTGTAGATGACTTGGATTTTTCTTTTGGTGGTTCTTTTTGGGAGGCAAGAAAGTCAAAACCCTTCATGCCAATAAACAAAAATAGAATCCCTACAATAGTACTTAGGATTATCTTATTCCTTTTGCTCATTATATTTTATTTAGGACTGGTTTAAGCTTTGAACACTTAGGCTCTTCTCGTAGTTGCGCTACATTGAAAAATGGCCCATTATATTCTTTCCAAAGATAACATTTGAGGATGAATTCAATCATGATTCAAGGTTTCTTTTAACTCATATTCAATTCGTTTGATTAAAAAAATCTACTATTCATATCAGAAATTCAGCACCTAATACGTTATTTCACTTATATTTAGTTTTTTAATATTTTATTCCCGTCCCCGACAAACTAAAATCCAAATAAGAACTTATGATGAAAAAAGGCTTGATTACAGGACTGGCGTTATTCCTATTATGCAGCTGTTTTGCGCAGGATCAAATCAGATATAAGGTCAACTTAGGTAATTTTGACTCCAATGTAAAAGCAATAGATTTTGATTACCTCTTAAACAAAGGGCTTTTATACACTCAAGCAGGTCAAAAGCTCGTATTTCTTGGACATTTTGAGGATTATAATGATGCACTTCAACAGGCACAATTGGCTAAAGAAAAGGGCTGCTTTAATGCTCGAGTAGAGCCTGTAAACCTGAATAAACCCTCAGAATATTATGTTCAAATCGCTTCTTATGATTATTTCAATCAGGCAGCATTGAGTTTTGAATATCAAAGCAGTAATAGAAAAATAGCTGGAACAAAAGGTCAGATTCAAATTCTGGTGGGTCCCTTTGCAGATCGTACTAGTGCTGATTTGAATCTAGCTAATCTCCGAGAAAGCTATCCAGGTGCATTTCTAGCAAAGTTTAGACCTCAAGAGGTTCACTTAATTACAGATTTCTATTATGATCAAGAGCAACCTACACTTCCAAGTCCACAGCTAACTAATTATCAAGTGCCCCAGCAAAAAGGATTCGATGATTTACTAGCGAAAGAAGAAGAACTCAACACCTTTTGGGAATTGCACTTCGGTACTACTTTGAAAAAACAATCCAAGCCGGCGATTAGGGGTAATAAAAAGAGAGCTTCAGCACTGAAATTGCAAACACTACTAAAAAAAGATGGTGTGTATACAAGTTCATTGGATGGCTATTATGGCAAGGGTACTCAAACTGCATTTAAACAAATGTATAACCAAGACCCAGTGATTCAATATTACCGCAAACATTTAAAGCAGAATCAAGAAAATGTAATCGCATTAGAGCTCAATAACATCAACGATGTCTTATTGAATTTACCATACGAACCTATGGTTTGTAAAGATAAATTAGTCAAGATGCCAGAACCGCTAGCAGGGGCTTATTTGGCTTACCTGGAAATGATTGCATCAGGTCCTTCAAATAATTTGAATAAAACCATGAATAGAGCTATTAAAGAAGCATTTAAAAATGGTTCTGTTAATCAAAATATGCGCTTCGATCCCTCCGCTTCCTACGACTATCAAAATATGGAGCAAATCGTTCAGCATCTACTATTCATCCATATGAACACTGGTAAAAATATTCCTGCACCTTGCTGGTTATATGATTATCACATCAAAGAAATTTCTCAATTCTCGGCTAAGGACCCTATTTCATTTGCAAAAATAAACTGGAATAATTGTTCAAGCACCTACAATTGGGAAGAAATGGATCTGCTATTAACTATTATCAATCAGATTAGTATTGGTCAAGTAGATGCTTATGAAGCATCTAATAGTTGGAGTAATCAAATTGCATTAATCTACGACCAACCCACTATTTCTGACCAAGAACATGAGGCCAATCAAGCTTGGAGCGAAGCAGTAAGTACGAATATCTACAAATGGGGACAAAAAGATGTTTATCTAGAAAAACTATCCTACAGTATTCGATTACTATACTTTCAAAACCAAGTCTTGCTTGAAGACCTGTTTATGGATAAAGGCTTTTCACTAAGCGAAAGTAAAAAAATGGCTTTAGCTGCTATGAATAGTTTGGCGGGACCATACTTGAGTCGTTTCAATTAACGCGCCACAAAATTAAGTCTCAAGAATAAATTAAGCTCTTGAGTTGTAGTTGACCTCAGTTGACTAAACTTGACTTTTAAAACGACATCTTCGGATTCTAAATAGGAGGAGATGTCGTTTTCATTTGGCCATAAGCCTGCAGGAGTACTTTCATCAAACTCCGTAGGATTCTTCCAAAATATCTCCGTCCCACAATTAGGATTATCAAAATCTTCCGAGCAAATACGTATGGAAATATCTTGAGCAAACCCTAGAGGATCATTATTAGTCAATGACTCAATAAAGGCAGTATTGGGCAATATCTCGTTATAAGAAGCCCCTTGGCTAGCTAAATCCAATATACTTGTTGCATCAAAAGAAATGGTGAATTGATGAAAATTCAACACAGATAGACCAGCTGGTACCGTAAAGTCTAACGGACCATAAGGAATCTCAAAAATGAAGTCATCGTCACTTTTACAAGACCCTATTAAGGTAACCAACACCAATGCAAAAAGTATTTTTCTCATATCTGACTAACGATATTTGATGCAATATAATATTCCTATTCACCAATATTAATTATATTAAGCAATCAATAATTCCCCTGTAAATGCAATTAAAATGGGCGAGCAAAAAGTAACTCTTGCGCAGAACGATAAAAACCTGCACCAGTTCATTAAAAACCTGATCAAAGATATTCAGGCACTTGAACACATGCTAGATCGTGAAATGTTTGAAAATAACATTAAACGAATAGGGGCAGAACAAGAAATGTGTATTGTTCAAAAAAAGAATAATAAGCCCGCCCTAATCTGCATGGAGGTAATAGAAAAGCTCGGAACAAATTGTACTTGGCTAGAAACAGAACTAGCCAAATTCAACCTAGAAACCAATCTAACTCCAAGGGTCTTTGAGCAAAGCTGTCTAAGTGATATGGAAGGTGAAATCCAAGATTATTTAGCACAAATCAATACAGCCCTTCAATCGTTCGATGCTCAAATTGCACTTACTGGAATTCTTCCTACACTACAAAAATTCAATTTAGAGTTAGACAACCTAACTCCAAAGGTACGATATAGAGCTTTGATGGATTCCATCATTGATCAATCAGAAGGTGGAAACTTCGAACTTAAGCTAGAGGGGATCGATGAGCTGCATTTAAGACACAGCTCTCCCTTAATTGAAGCTGCAAATACCTCCTTCCAAGTACACCTGCAAGTCTCCCAACACGAGTTTGTAAAGATGTACAATATAGCTCAAGCTATTGCCGCTCCGGTTTTGTCTATTGCGACCAATTCACCCTTAGTATTTGGAAGAAGATTATGGCATGAATCCAGAATTGCACTCTTCCAGCAAGCGCTAGATACTCGCCTCACTCGAAATCACATGCGAGAAAAATCCCCTCGGGTTCAATTTGGTAAAGATTGGCTCAATCATTCTATTCTGGAGTTATACAAAGAAGATATTGCTCGATTTAGGATATTAATGACAGCTGATGAAGAGCAGGACTCCCTTGAAACACTAGAACAAGGAATAACACCTAAACTCAAAGCATTACAAGTACACAATTCTACGGTTTATCGGTGGAATAGAGCCTGCTATGGTATCAGTGACAATGGACAACCACATTTACGAATTGAGTGCAGAGTCCTACCTGCAGGACCAACGCCGCAAGATGAAGTAGCGAATGCAGCCTTTTGGTTAGGCTTGATGATTGGTATTGCAGACCAATATGACGATATCCGAGAGGAACTATCCTTTGCCGATGTAAGCGACAATTTTAAAAAGGCTGCCAAATTTGGTATAGATACGCGCTTTAATTGGATTGGCGACCGTAAAATCTCTGCTACCAAATTAATAGTAAAAGAACTTTTACCAATAGCTAAAGCCGGATTAAAAAAGCAAGGAGTCTCTGATCAGGATATAGACAAATATTTGGGCATTATCGAAGCAAGAGCGAAGCAACACATGACAGGCGCACGCTGGTTATTACGTAGTTTTACCAGCCTGAAACAAGGATTTAGTAGAGAAGAAGCCTCTGTTATACTAACCGCTCAAATGATTAAGAATCAAAATAGTGGTTTGCCGCTTCACGAATGGCCACCCATTCACTTGTCCGACTACGACAGCTATAAACCCTCCAATTTATTGGTCTCCGAATTCATGAATACGGATTTCCTAACAGTCTACCCAGGAGATTTGATCGATATGGTCATACAAATTATGAAATGGAAAGACTTAGAACACCTTTGCGTCGAAAATAAGGCCGGAAAGCTAATCGGAGTAATTACCAAATCAGGCATACTAGAAGCCTTGAGTAAAAAGAAGGATCCTGATCAAACTATGTTAGTGCAAGATGTCATGGAGGAAAATCCAACCTTTATCCACTCCACTTCAAAGCTTAAAGAAGCCTTTGATATCGTACAAAAGCAAGCATACAACTTCCTACCTGTAGTAAAAGAAGACGAATTGATAGGCGTTCTAAGTAAAGCGGAGTTTCAATGGATTACTAAAAGGCTCATTGCTGGTCTAGACCATCAATAGGTATAGGTCATTAAATAATCAACAATTCTGCGCCAATTGAAGAAGACCACCATGGCTACAAACAAAAGAATAAACAAAAACAATATCCGATATTGACGCATATTCTTATTGAGTCGCTCTCTTCTACTCACGTACCGTTTTCTACCTGAATAAGCCATAATATTCTAAACTTTTGAATGTCTTTCCCAATAATTTTGGTCCTCTACCTCCTCTAATATAGAAAGGTAGTTATAATATCTTAATTCGCTGACTTGCCCCGTTTCCAGTCCCGCTTTAACCGCACATTGAGGTTCATCTCTATGCTTACAATTACCTCCAAATTTACAATCAGAAGATAACTCAAACATCTCCTTAAAATTATGCGTCACATCTAGTGGTTCTAAATAATTAAAGCTCAAGGTTTTTATACCTGGTGTATCAATTATTTTTCCACTAAAATCCAGGTTATGCATCTCAGCAAAAGTAGTCGTATGCTGACCTTTTCCGGAGTAATCCGATATCTCTTGTGTTCTCAAGTCCATCTTAGAATCAATCATATTAACCAAGGAAGATTTACCTACCCCAGATTGACCCGCTAAAAGCGTCTTTTTCCCTTTTAATTGCGCTTCAAGATCTGCTTTACCATAGCCAGAAATAGCCGAAGCAATGATAACCTTATACCCTATCTCTTCATAAATCATTTTCAATCCTTCCATAACTTCCAAATCCTCTTCCTCATAGATGTCTACCTTATTCAACACAATACAGGTTGGAATATTGAAGGGCTCCGTCATAAGCAAAAAACGATCAATAAACGCAGGCTTCAAACTCGGATGCGCTATGGTAGTAATCAGCATTGCTTGATCAATATTACTCGCTAACAAATGTAGGAAGTGTTTCTTCCGAGGTGATTGGCGAACTACGTAGTTTTTCCTTGGTTTGATTTCACGAATTATTCCGCTTCCCGCTTCTTGCTCTTTGGCAAAAAGCACTTCATCACCAACTGCCACTGGATTAGTTAACTTCAAATTACCCAAGCGAAACTTTCCAACAATCTTACAGGAATATAAAAGGCCATCCTCAGCCTCAACTATATATAAACTCCCCGTTGATTTAACTACTATTCCTTTCTCCACTTAATTATTATTTGAAATCAATTCATTTGTCCGTTGTAAGGACCGAATAAGTCCATCCATTTTTTCTGGATTTGACTCAAACATGCTCCCAACCACTACCAAGTCCGCTCCAGCTGCATACGCAGCTTCAATACTTTCACTAGAATTAAATCCACCCCCTACTATGATAGGGCAATCGACAGATCCGCGGACCGCTTTAATCATGGCTGGACTTATTGTTCGTCTTGCCCCACTACCTGCATCCATGAAAATGAGTTTCATGCCCATCATCTCTGCCGTCATAGCAGTTACGGCTGCAATATCTGGTTTATCATGTGGCACCGGTAATGTTCCACTCACATAACTTACGGAAGTAGATGCACCACCGTCCACTAAAATATATCCAGTAGGACATACCTCCAATGAACTAGCTTTAACTCTAGGCGCTGCCAATACTTGCTGACCTATCAGGAACTCAGGATTTCTTCCAGAAACTAGGGATAAGAATAGGATAGCATCCGCATGTTCACTAACATGGAATGCAGCTCCAGGGAAAATAACCACTGGCACAGGAGAAAATGCTTTTACCTGCTTGACCGTCTCGTTCAAATCACCAGAGGATATTAAAGATCCCCCCACAAAAACAAAATCAATTCCACCAGTTTTAAGCCGTTGTTGTAATGCCTGAATGAATGGTTCCGAGATCTTATCTGGATCTACTAAAACAGCCAAGCATTTTTTACCTGCTTTCGCAGACTGACTTAAAATGGTTTGGAAACTGGGTTTTGACATATTGATTAACTGGTTTCTGTCCGGAAAAAAGAAAAATAATACTGTTCAGTCTTCTCAAATGCATCAATATATCCATTTTTTAAACTGAAAACATTTTATTTGCCTTTTTTAAATTATGCTTTCTTATTTAAAACTGCGATTTTTGGGCAGCATAAGCAAATTTAGTGCGAATTCATAACAATAAAACCATATGGCAATGTATCGTTCACACAATTGCGGAGAATTGAGAATGGACCAAGTAGGTCAATCAGTAACACTTAGTGGTTGGGTGCAGTCAAACAGAGATTTTGGAGGACTTACTTTTATCGACTTAAGAGATCGCTATGGGATCACGCAAATCGTTTTTAACATGGACGACAATGCTGACCTAGGAGAAGCAGCCAGGAAACTTGGAAGAGAGTTTGTGGTAAAAGTAGAAGGAACAGTTAGAGAACGTTCCAATAAAAATCCAAATAGAGCAACAGGAGATATTGAAATAGAAGTTAGTGACCTTCAAATATTGAATGCGGCAAAAACACCGCCTTTTACTATAGAGGAGGACACGGATGGTGGTGATGAACTAAGAATGAAATACCGCTACTTAGACCTAAGAAGAAATTCAACTCAAAGCAATATCATCTTCAGATCTAGAGTAGGTATAGAAACACGCAAGTACTTATCCAATTTGGACTTTGTGGAAATTGAAACTCCATTCTTAATCAAATCTACTCCAGAAGGTGCTAGAGACTTCGTGGTTCCATCTAGAATGAACCCAGGTCAATTCTACGCTTTACCGCAGTCACCACAAACCTTTAAGCAGGTGCTTATGGTTTCTGGTTTTGACAAATACTTCCAAATCGTGAAGTGTTTTAGAGATGAGGATTTAAGAGCAGATAGACAACCAGAGTTTACTCAGATTGACTGTGAAATGTCCTTTGTTTCCCAAGAAGATATTCTGAATACCTTCGAAGGCTTAACTAAGCATTTATTTAAGTCTTGCATTAATGTGGACTTGCCTGACTTCCCAAGAATGATGTACGATGATGCTATGCGTTTATACGGTTCCGACAAGCCAGATCTAAGGTTTGGAATGGAATTCGTTGAACTAAACGATGTAGCTAAAGGAAAAGACTTTGCTGTGTTTAATGATGCCGAGCTCATCGTTGGTATTTGTGCTAAAGGATGTGCAGAAAACTATTCCAATAAAGACATCAAAAAATTGACTGAATGGATGCAGCGACCACAAATCGGTGCGAAAGGTTTGGTTTACGTAAAATATAATGCTGACGGTACATTCAAGTCTTCTGTAGGTAAATTCTATGAGGATGCAGATCTAAAAATATGGGCAGAGAAATTCCAGGCGGAGCCAGGTGATATGCTACTTATTTTATCTGGAGAGACCGATCGAGTACGCAAACAATTGAATGAACTTCGATTAGAAATGGGTAATCGACTAGGCCTGGTTAAAGAGGGAGACTTCAAACCACTTTGGGTACTAGACTTCCCACTTTTAGAATGGGATGAGGACGCTGAGCGTTTCCACGCTATGCACCACCCGTTTACTGCTCCAAAGAAGGAAGATGAGCAACGTATGCTCAATGGCGATTTCGAAACCATGAAAGCCTTAAAAGCAGATGCCTACGATTTGGTGATTAACGGATCTGAAATAGGTGGAGGATCTATCAGAATTCACGATCGTGCCTTACAGGAGAAGAATTTCAAATTATTAGGATTTACTCAAGAAGAAGCAGAAGAACAATTTGGTTTCCTATTGGGTGCCTTCGAATATGGTGCTCCTCCTCACGGAGGTCTAGCCTTTGGATTCGATCGAATTTGTGCTGTTATGAAAGGACAGAGTTCTATTAGAGATTTCATTGCTTTCCCTAAGAACAACCAGGGTAAAGATATGATGATAGATGCACCGTCTAAGATTGATACCACGCAGCTCAATGAACTCAACTTATTGTTGAATCTATCCGATACAGAATAAAAAAAAGGCCCGATGTTTATCGGGCCTTTTTTTATTTAACCAGTTGATTGTAGTCTAAGAAATAGATCAACTTAAAAGATAAAGTATTGTATATGGGGTAATTCGAAAATTGGTCGAAATTATCCATAAACTCATAAGAGATCATGGATGGATCTGTTTCAAATGCATCAATCGAATTTTTCCAAACAATGAAAATATCTGACCCTGGTGCAAACCTCCACTGGAACACTGCATCCACTAAGAAAGAAGTAAAGCTTCGATCATAATTGAATGTGCCATCTACAGGAGTTAAATAACCATCCAAATCTAAGTTGCCAAAGCCTTCATACTCAGCAACACTCCAGTAATGGCGTGTTCTAACATTTAGCGTCATATTGGATGTAAAAGAGTATCTGACTTTGAAGTTATTGACCAAGGATCTTCTATCCCGAATACCAAATAGAATTTGATCCTCGCCTGCTCCATCTACATAATTATCCACAAATCCTCTTTCTTTGATGAAATGCTCCATACCTATATCCCACTCTAAAAGCATTCGATCATTAACCCTAAACTTAGGTCCAATATTAAAATCATAAATGGAAGCCCCTTCCCATCCAGGAATAAAGCGATATCCTCCAAACATGTCCATGCTGAGCCGCTTCCTATAGTCAGTTGAAATATATGGACCAGTAGCAATGTCAGCTGGTTTCTTAAACACTCTTCCAGCAGTCCTTGCTTCAAAATAATCATTACTTTCTATCATACTCCCATTGACCCACCAACCGAAAACATTAAAGTTTTTGGTTTCGATATTCCCCCATGTACGGTGGAATATCTCTGCAAAAGCATTAGGATTATAAACCCTGGAATAGGTCGCTGAAGTTCTTACTCTCCAACTATTAATATGCTTATTCTTAGGTTTGAATTCCCGATACATGAGCATAGCGGAAAGTTCTCTAGAGTTATTATTAAACAGAAAACCCAGATCATTAGGGTCATAGGTATCACTCTCCACTAAGTAACGAAACTCATAAATAAAATTACCCGTGGGTTTCTCCAGTCTTATCTGTCCGGAATGACCTAAGGCTGTGCTGTCCGCATAGTACTTCTGGGATAGTTTATAGAACCCACCCAAGTTATAGGTCGAATTTTCTGTGAAAAGATTAAATAATCCTGCCGTAACATTGGCATCATATGCCGAACCAACTCTTAGCACATTAGTATTCACTAGAGAAATAGAGGAATTATTCTTTAAATTCTGATCCAGCACAAATACATTATAATTCGTTATCGGACTAGTTAATTCTTCGCGAATCTGGTTCTCCGTATCTATAATCTCTGCATAAGTATTACTGGAGACAGCATTAAAAAAGCCTATACCTAAACCATTGGAATTTCTACCTGAAATCTTAGTCGCATTCAATAGTTGAGTCTCTGATGGATTAGATAAAATGGAATCGCCTTCATTTAATCGCTCATCCAAATCATAATACCCAAAAGGTGTGCCTCCTATCCTTCTCGAATAAAATAAATTGCCTTTATTAAACAATTCAATCCCTTCTTTGAAAAACTGTCTATTTTCATCAAATCGAACTTCGAAAGGGGATAAATTAAGGACCTGATTATCCGAAATGGCTTCCCCAAAATCCGGGATAAGTGTCATGTCCAAAGTAAAGGCATCATTGATCCCATATCGAATATCCATACCACCACTTAAAGATCTTCCCCACAAGGATTCTTGACCTTCACGAACATTATTGATGTAAGAGGTTACATAAGGAGTAGCTTGAAGTCTAACGGGAGATTTAATGTTTGCAATACCGTGAACGGTACCAGACTGGTTGACTAAACCAAAAACCTCTGGATTGACCGGATTCCAAAATATATTTTCTCTATTCCTCCTAAAGTGCCTGAAAAAATTAATATTCCAGCTCTGAATTTCTTTTGTTGGAAAACGCAAGGCTGCGAAAGGTATCTCAAACTCTACAATCCAACCATTATCAACGATCGTTACTTGAGCATCCCATACAGCATCCCATGAACGATCTCCAATTTGTACTATACTTGAACCTCTCCCATCTGAGTCGGCAGAATACTTAATGTCATATTGTATTTCCTGAGGTGTTATATAGAATCCTAAGGCATTTATTCCATCCTGGTAAGCATCAATCAGGAAACCAAAAAAGTCAGTATTCCCCAATTCATCGCGCTTGGTCATTTCCTTTAGAATCTTATCGGGCTCCTCATCAATCATGTGAGCTCCAATATATACCGCTTCGTCGGTGTAAAACATTTTCACCTCGGTATCATAACTCGGAGTGTCCATGAACCTTGGTGTTGACATAGTAAAGTCCTTGATAGGTGAAAGCTTCGCCCAGATAGGATCATCTAAACGACCATCTATCTTAACCCCTGCATCTTGCTTAGAGATTTGAAATGACCTTTTCTCCGTACTAGCATCCTGAGCATACAAATGTATAGCTTGAAAGAAAAGGATAAACACAGCTAAAAACTGCAGACTACGTTTCATCGGAGTGATTTAGTTATTTGTATAATAGGCTTTGGGGATGCTTTTAGACTGCAAAGATTCAGTAATTTTATATTATAGGTTATATAAATTAGATTAATACGTATCTTTTGACTATAAAATTGCCAAAATTTTTGCCTTTTGCGTCTATTCAAAAGACACTTAAAGTAGTATAAAGGATGCACGGATATAAAGTTTATCCTGTTGGCTTATATCTTTTGGCTTTTAACTAAATTTGTGGATAAGTTTTTATTTATCCCTACTCGAATTCTATTGAAACATTTAGTACCAGCATTTATTCTTCGTCAATTCCATGATGATCGCTTACAAGGCACTTTGCAGGCGGGTACTATGTTTGTAGATCTCTCTGGTTTCACTCCATTGACGGAAAGCTTGATGAAAGATGGCAGTGCAGGAGCCGAAAAGCTTTCAGATATTTTAAATAATATCTTTGGCCCCATGGTAGAGTTGGTCCACCAACAAGGTGGATTTATACCCTATTTTGCAGGGGACGCATTTACTGCTATTTTCCCAGAGCAAGATGAGGAAAATGTCAATCGATTATTACACGCAGCCTGTGACATTCGAAACCTTTTCATCAAAAACAATTTTGAATTAGATGAATTCAAATTTGGGATTAAAATTGGCCTCTCCTATGGACAGGTAGAATGGGGTATAATCGGGAAAGAACAAAAATCTTACTATTTCAGAGGACCAGGAGTAGAAGCTGCAGCCGAAAGTCAAATACGTGCTTCTCACCAAGAAATAGTATTAGACCAACGGCTTCAAAATATTCTACCACCCCATGTACACACCTCTACCCTTAATAAAGCAGGTTATTTTTTATTAACGGATAACAAAGCTCCGAGACCCATTAATCATACTATACCAGAACTAAGTCTCGATATACATGAATTATCTAGCCAATTTCTACCTGACGATGTGATTCATTTTATCGGAAAGGGAGAGTTTAGATCTGTTATCTCTGTATTCTGCTCCTTTGATGGGGTAGACAATCACGATGCTTTAAATAAATTTGCATCCATTTTTATTCGAGAAATCTATCGCTTTGCCGGATATTTTAAAGAAGTTGACTTTGGGGATAAAGGCGGAGTATTAGTGGCCATATTTGGAGCTCCAGTTAGTTTTGAAAACAATATTGAACGGGCATTAGAATTTGCAGATACATTAAAATCATTGTTGGCAACGTTTGAAGGCCTGAAGTATAGAATGGGTATTACTTCAGGACAAGCTTTTACAGGAATGGTTGGTGGTCAGCATATGAGTCAATTTGCAGCAGTGGGTAATCGTGTAAACCTAGCCGCAAGACTAATGACCTATGCCAATTGGAATGAAATATATGTAGATGAAGAAATCGCCCAACACACAGGATTCCAATTTAAAAATAAAGGTCAAATTCGCTACAAAGGAATTGAAGGGCTGATCAAAACCTATGAGTTAAAAGCCAAGTCCGAAAAATCCGATCATATTGTATTCTCTGGTAAACTAATCGGCAGAGAGAAAGAACTCATCAACCTAATTGCTTTCGTAAGAAAACATCAATTAGCCCAGCGATCTGGAATCTGCTTCCTCACAGGAGAAGCGGGTATCGGGAAATCCCGATTAGCCTATGAATTACAAAAAGCCCTAGATAATAACTTGAATTGGATTCATACCGAAGCAGATCAGATCCTACAAAATCCGCTTAATCCTTTTGTAAAATATCTGAGAAAATTCTTCCAAGCACGGGCAAATCAGTCAGAGGAAAAGACTTTAGCAAAGTTTGAATCTAATTTTGAAAAACTCTTAGAACAAACACGAAGCTATTGGCCAGAAACAGAACAAGAAGTCAAGCGGCTTTATTCCACATACAAAGCTATTCTAAACTTAAAAGTAGATGCCAATTCCATCTACAAAAGATTAGATGCCAAAGAAAAATATACAGCAAGCATTCGAGCTTTAAGCGTATTCTTTCAAATTCAAGCTAGGATTAAGCCAACAGTAATATTAGTGGATGATGCCCATTGGTTAGATCAGCGATCCAAAGCATTCATTGTTGAACTCTTAAATAGTTTCCAAAATAGATCTTTGATCATCCTTTTTGCCCTTAGGGCTGATGGAATCAGTAAACCCAAGGAATTTTTAAATCTTGATCAAATCCCTCGACCTGTATCAGTATTACATGTCCCCTTAGAACCCTTAAGTAATTCAGGTATAAAGGCTTTTTGTAAGGCATTATTAGGAGCTGAACTTTCGGAAGAATCCCTTCAAAATCTCCAAAACACTTCTAACGGAAACCCATTCTACATCGAGCAGTTAATTGATTATTTTAAATCAAATCAACTGCTTAGTTTTCAAGACAATAATTGGGTGGTTCAAGACGCAGATATTAAGCTGAACAATAATATCAATGCCCTGCTAGTAGCCAAAGTGGATAACCTAAGTAGTCCAGCTAGAGAATTACTTAAAGTTGCCGCTGTTATTGGAAGAGAATTTGAAGTTTCGGTACTCGAAGACATTCTGAAGCAAAAGTCCATTTTTGAACAACAAGAGGCTTATGATCAGCGTAAAGCCTCTTTGAAAGAAGCAGAAAACAACAATATTCTAAGACCACTTTCAAAAGGAAGGTATGGCTTCAAGCACTCCATGCAACACGAGGTAATCTATGATATGCAGTTGCATACTCGATTGAAAACCTTGCACCAAGCTACTGCAGATGCTATAGAAAATATATTTTCTACTAACTTAAGGCAACGTTTCGTGGACTTAGTTTTCCACTATGAAAAAGCCGAAAACACCCCTAAAACAAAAGAGTATTTACTAAAAGCTGGAGATTATTTTAAAGACAATTTCCAGAACGAACAAGCTAATATCTACTACCAAAAATTATTAGCACTAGTCAAAAACTCAAAGGACTTTGCTGTTCATTTTAAAGTCCTAATAAGGATTGGAGACATTCTCCAAGTTACTGGCAAATGGGATGAAGCAAACGAAACCTATTCGGAAGCACTCTATCTATCCAATAAATTGAACTCCAAAACATTGATGGGTAGAGCGAACAATGCAATAGGATATCTACACTTATTATTAGGCAATTATAAAGACGCGGGACATTACTTTGATAAGGCTATTGAATTATTTAGCGTTATTAATGATAAAGTTGGAGCTTCGAAAGTCTCTGGAAACCTAGGCCTGCTCTACTTCCGAAAAGCTGAATACCAAGAAGCTGAAATACACTTTATTAATAGTTTAGAACGCAGTAAAGAGGTAGGCTATCGAGACAAAAATGCCCAAATTGTAGCGAATCTAGCCCTGACCTACATGAATCTAGGAGACTACGATCGAGGCATCAAATATTTAGATGAAGAAATTGTTGAGTGTACTGCTGCAGGAGACAAAACAGGTATTGCTAATCTATCTATCAACAAGGGTATTTTACTTACAGAAAAAGGTGAAAACGAACGGGCACAAGAGTCCTTAGAGAAAGGTATTAAACTAGCTGAGGAGCTTGACAATAAAAGACTTACGGCTATTGCAACAGGAAGTCTGGGAAGTCTACATGAACAAAAAGGATATTACCGAATGGCTATGGACTTTTACCAAAAAGACCTCCAGTTAACGAAAGAATTAGGAGACAAGCAAGGTATATCCATAGCGCTCAATCTAATCGGAGACCTACAAAGTAAAATGGGTGAATTCGACGAAGCTATTGAAACCCTTGAACAAGCTATACACCTTTCCGATAAGCTAGACTATAAAAAAGGAAAAGCCAAGGCTGTCAACACCTTGGGCGATGTTTATTTCTTCCTCAAAGAATACAAACAATCCCTTAAGTACTATAATCAAGCTATAGAACTTACCCGAATAACCCAAAACCAATTAGTACTTGGTCAAAGCCTGTACGAAAAGTCGCTGGTGCTCATCGCATTAGAAAAATACGATGAAATCATGCCAGTTCTGGAGGAGGCAACTTCAATAGCCTATAAATTGGGTAACAAGCAATTACTTTTCCAATTAAGCATCGCAAAAGCGGACTACCTTATAGCCATTGAGGAATTTGAAGATGCTAAACGCGTTATTAAACAATTAGAAGAGGAAGAACTGACAGCTGAAAATAAAGGTCTAGTGCTTTGCGTTAAATATCAGCTAACTGGTGCGGATGAATTCAGAGCAGAGGCTTTAACCATATTAAATACACTCTATAAAGCCACACCTGACTATAGCATCAAAATGCGCATTGACTCCCTGAAAACTAAAGCAATCTCATAAATATGATCAAACAAATCCCATTGATGCTCTGCTTGGCCTTAATCACTCAAGCATGTACTAGTCAGGTTCCTTTTGATTATCCCATTTCCTATGACTTATCAAAACCGGACCAAACACTAGTATTAGAGGAAAAGCTCAATGAAATCTCTGGAATAGCCTTTGACCCAGTTTCTGAAACCATAAAAGGCATCACCGATGAATTAGGTATACTGTATTCCTTAAATCCAACCACCGGTCAAATTGTCCAAGAAGATACCTTCCACAAAGCTGGAGACTATGAAGACTTGTCCTTAATTGATACCAGTATTTTCATACTCAAAAGCTCAGGAACACTCTATCACTTTGAAAACACACAGTCTATCACCAATGGTGATTTCACCAAATTCAACACGCCCTTGAATACCTTCAACGATGTAGAAGGCTTGGGATTTGATGGTGCCAATAATAGATTGCTATTAGCCTGTAAAGGAAGTGCTGAACTTAAGCAAGAATCTATCAAAGAAGTAGATTACAGAGCCATTTACGCCTTTAATTTAGAGCAGCTACAGCTCGATGTAGATCACCCAATATTTATTCGAAAAGAAGCTTTTTATACCTTCATTAAAGAGCATCCAGAGTTGCCAAAAGCACACAAGTTATTAAAGCGATTTGAACCACAAACTAAAGAGTTTGCTTTCGAGCCTTCAGCTATTGCCATTCAACCATCAACGGGTAATATGTACATTTTATCTTCTGTAGGTAAGTTATTGGTGGTTCTTGATTCAAGCTTTAATATACTTACCATGGTGAAGTTGGATAAAGACAATTTCATTCAACCTGAAGGAATATGCTTTGACAAAGCTGAAAACCTGTATATTTGCAACGAATCGAAAGATCGACAGGCAATAATCTATAAATTCGACAGAATTAAGTCATAGGAAAATATTTCCAGCACCGATTTTGTTTATTTACCAGATAATATTGAATATTTGTCTGATTCTTGAAAACAATTGTAGTATTCTAATACTTCATAATCAATATGAGCGTAGTTGAAATGAAAGTCCCTGTAATCGGGGAATCAATCACAGAGGTAACACTATCTCAATGGCTAAAAGAAGATGGTGCATATGTTGAGCTAGACGAACCTATCTGCGAATTTGAATCTGATAAGGCAACCCTTGAATTTCCTGCAGAAGCTGCTGGAATCCTAAGATATGTGGCTGCCGAAGGAGATGATTTAGAGATCGGAGCCTTGGTAGCTAAAATTGAGCCGAGTGGTGAAAAACCTGTTGATAAAGCAGAAGAAAAAGTAGAAGCTCCAGCTGCTCCTCCAGCGGAAGAAGTACCAGCAACAGTTACAGCGAACTATGCTACAGGACATCCTTCCCCAGCTGCAGGTAAAATCTTAGCTGAAGCCAATATCGACCCAACAACTGTAAATGGAACGGGCAAAGATGGCAGGATTACAAAAGCTGACGCAGAAAAAGCTGCTGCTGCTCAACCTGTAAGCTCACCTGAACCTATTGCCACCGATACGCCAACACCTATTAAAACTGCAGCTTTTGCTCGTACAGAAAACAGGAAGAAAATGAGCCGTATGCGTAGAACGATCGCTAAGCGATTAGTTTCTGCAAAAAATAATACAGCTATGCTGACCACTTTTAATGAAGTGGACCTCAGTGAGATCATGAAGCTTAGAAAGAAATATCAAGATAAGTTCGTTGAAAAGAATGGTGTGAAATTAGGTTTCATGTCACTGTTTGCAAAAGCATGTGCAAAGGCCTTAATGGAAATGCCTGATGTAAATGCTCAAATCGATGGCAATGACATTATTTACCACGATTATGCAGATATTTCATTCGCTATATCTACGCCGACTGGACTAGTTGTTCCTCCAATTCGCAATGTGGAGTCTAAGTCCTTCGCAGATATAGAAAAGGAATTAAAAGCACTAGCAGGTAAAGCTCGTTCTGGAAAATTAACTTTAGAAGAGATGACAGGTGGAACCTTCACCATCACCAATGGAGGTGTTTTTGGTTCTATGATGAGTACACCGATTATCAATGAGCCTCAATCTGCTATCCTGGGTATGCACACCATACAACAGAGACCAGTTGCAGTCGATGGGGAAGTTGTTATCAGACCTATGATGTACTTAGCACTGTCTTATGATCACAGAATAATTGATGGAAGTACTTCAGTTACCTTCTTGGTAAAAGTGAAGGAGCTTCTGCAAGATCCCGTAACCTTATTTATGGATCTATAAATAAAAAAGGCCCGACATTGCGTTGGGCCTTTTTTGTGTTTCTAAAATGAGTTTTTAGGCTTCTGCCTTTCGAATCATTAGGTAGGTGCCTACTAGAATAGGTACAATACTCAACCATTGACCGGTGGTCAATAAACCAAGGCTTTCTTCAAATCCACCCTGACTCTTTTTAAAGAACTCAATAATAAATCTCGCGGTGAATATTCCTACGAGCCAGGTTCCGAACAAGAAACCGGGCTTATCTCTTAAGCTTTCTTTTGGGTAAAGGACATAGTACATAATCACGAATAAAAGGGCGTAAGCAAATGCTTCATAAAGTTGAGCCGGATGGCGATAAGGTATCTGAGCAAGAATATCTGCATACGCTGGATCATTAACAAGGGCAGTATAGGCTTTACTTACCGAAGGTTGTCCAGTGGCCTGAAGTGCTTGATATGCTGACATATCACTGTGGTCTCTAACAAACTTTGTAGCAAAAAGTGACGAAACGAATGCTCAAAATGGAATGATTCAGAAGATGTAAAGCGAGGGCCTTAAATTTTAAATTAGGATAATTTTTAGTTCAAGAATCAATTCCAATCCTTGCTCTATGTCACCTCTAAGTTTCCTTCGTTAAACACAATTCACAGGGGCACTTTGAT
>CAJXMP010000004.1 GCA_913056515.1 uncultured Lewinella sp. | reverse complement strand
TGCCTGAAGTACACGGATGTAATGAATCACATTCCAACGCTCTTCATAGGATAATTTATCTGCATATCCACCCATCACATTTTTACCATGCATAATAGCGTGGTAATAACGTCCATTTGATGCTGCTAAAAATTCCTCAGAAAGGAAGTTTGCAGGAGCTGCAGGATATACACCAGTTTCATAGATATATCCATTTCCATCTCCTTTTTCACCGTGACATACACCACAGAAGATATTGTATAGTTCCTTTGCCTCAGCCAATCTTGCATCATTGATTGGGAAAGGGTTATCGATAATCTCTGTGATCGCTCTCTCACGCTCTTCCTCTGTATCCATGTAGTAATATTCTACGTGTCCGTTCAGTGGAATAGCAATTGCACCGTTTGCCTGACCAGTCATAACCTGCATCAATTCTTCTCTCTCCTCAATATCACGCCCAACGAATCCAGCATAACCTCTAGGTACAGTTCCAGCAATAGGTTCTCTCGGACCAGAAAGTTCTTTTACTTCGAAAACACTCTCCTCATCCCAGTTATTATAACTACGAACATCTCCATATACATTCGCCTCATAAGTTACAGGGTGCCCCATATCAGGCATAAACTCTGTACCCGTGTAGTTACCATTTGCCTTTTCACATGAAACAGTAAATAGAATTACCATTCCAAGAACTAAAGCCAGTAATATATTTTTTAAAGCATTCATCTTATTTCTATTCTTTTGGCTGTTAAAGCTTTACTCTGATTAAATATCCTTTGTGTGTACCTCTTCTGCATTCGTTTCAGAAAAGAATAACTTAATTGCATTCAACTCCTCTTCCGAGTGAGCATTAGCATCAAAGGCGATACAAAATTTATCATCTGTAATTCTGTCATCCAATGTAGGATTTACTTTCCCAGGCCATAAACCACAGATCGCGTAGAAAGTAACTACCATCGCGATAGATGCAAATAGTACCGTCAACTCGAATGTAATTGGAATAAATGCCGGAGCAGAGAAATATGGCTTACCACCAAAGATGATTGGCCAATCAGCAGTAAATACCCAAGTCATAAATAAGAAAGCAAAAGAACAACCGATCGCTCCAAAAATGAAACCAACGATGTGTAATCTAGATTCTTTGAACCCAAGTAGTTCATCAACTCCGTGCACTGGGAATGGTGTAAACACCTCCATGATATCTAGGTGCTTTTCATTAGCCTGCTGAATAGCGGACATCAAAACCTCCTCATCATTGTACAATCCGAAAAGAACCGATTTATTTTGATTTTCCATAATTCTTAATTTTCTATTCGTTCTTTAATGCTTAATCTTAATGCTCCTCATGTGAATATTGGTCTCCTGAAGTCTTCAGAATACTCTTCACCTCCGCAATAGCAACTACTGGAGCTACTCTTGTAAATAGAAGGAATAGTGTAAAGAATAATCCTAAAGTACCCACAAACAAACCGATCTCCACCCATGTAGGCGTGTAATAAGACCAAGATGATGGTAAATAATCACGTGCTAGCGTCGTTGCGATAATTACGAATCGCTCAAACCACATACCCACGTTTACGAATAGGGACATAATAAATGTCACGAATATATTTCTACGCATCTTCTTCCACCAGAAAATCTGAGGAGATAATACGTTACATGTCATCATACCAATGTACGACCAGTAGAATGGTCCAAGCACACGATTATAGAATGCAAATTGCTCATAGATGTATCCAGAATCCCAAGCATTAAATAACTCTGTTAGATAAGCTACACCTACAATTGTACCCGTTACTAAGATTACCTTGTTCATACTCTCAATATGCTCCAACGTAATGTAATCTTGTAACTTCAATACCTTTCTAGTAATAATCATTAGTGTTTGTACCATCGCGAAACCAGAGAAGATCGCACCGGCAACGAAGTAAGGAGGGAAAATGGTGGTGTGCCATCCCGGTATTACTGAAGTTGCGAAGTCAAAGGATACAATAGTGTGTACAGAAAGTACTAGTGGTGTTGCTAGACCTGCCAAAATAAGAGAAAGTGCCTCCCATCTTTGCCAGTGCTTGGCAGAACCTGTCCATCCAAAAGACAAACCATTGTAAATTCTTCTTCTAATACCCTTAGAACGGTCTCTTAATGTAGCAAAATCAGGTACCAAACCAGTATACCAGAATAATAAGGATACCGTCAAGTAAGTTGAAATCGCAAATACATCCCATAATAGTGGAGAGTTAAAGTTTACCCATAACGGTCCACGTGTATTTGGATAAGGGAAAATGAAGAATACTAACCAAATACGACCTACGTGTAATAGCGGATATTGTCCCGCACAAATTACGGCGAAAATCGTCATGGCCTCTGCCGCACGGTTTACCCCAGTACGCCATTTTTGACGGAAGAGCAAAAGAATCGCTGAGATCAAGGTACCGGCGTGACCAATACCTACCCACCAAACGAAGTTGGTAATATCCCAAGACCATCCAATTGTACGGTTCAAGTTCCAAGAACCGATACCCCAGTAGACCGTCCAAAATACACTGAATGCAAATACCCCTAGAAAGGCAATTGAAACAGCGAAAGCAATAAACCACTGCGTGCTAGGCATGCGCTCAGTAGGAGAACAAATGTCCTCCGTAATCTGGTGGTATGTTTTTCCCCCGTTTACTAGGGGTTGTCTTATTGGTGATACAACAGAACTCATATATAATATATCTTTGAGTTGGTTATAGTATTAGTTTCAATATTTAGCTAATCGCTTCGTCTCTGTTAATAATCTTAGCAGAGTAGTGTACAGAAGATTGAACATTCGTCTCTTCCAACACTAGGTAATTCAATTCAGAATCCAATGCCTTAGCTAAGGCACCATTTTCATTATTGAAATCACCGAAAGTAATCGCACCAGTCACACATGCAGTCTGACAAGCTGGCTTGATATCACCTTCTCTTAGCGATCTGCCCTCTTTCTTAGCAGTCAATTTACCCTCTTGGATACGTTGAACACAGAAGCTACACTTCTCAATCACACCACGTGAACGAACGGTTACATCTGGGTTTAGTACCATACGAGTCAGATTATCTGCTCCAAATGGAATTTCTTCTCCGTTTACAGAAACTTCATTTCCACCGAATAAATCAGCAGTTGTATAATCGTACCAATTCAAACGACGAACCTTGAATGGACAGTTATTTGCACAATAACGTGTACCGATACAACGGTTGTAAGTCATCTGATTCAAACCTTCTGATGAGTGGTTAGTAGCACCTACTGGACAAACATTCTCACAAGGAGCGTTATCACAGTGTTGACACATCATCGGCTGATAAACTGTATTTGGATTTTCATGATCACCAAAGAAGTAACGGTCGATTCTCAACCAGGTCATCTCGTGGTGACGAGAAACCTCAGTTTTACCAACAACTGGTACATTATTCTCCGCAACACAAGCTACCTGACAAGCACCACAACCGATACATGCATTTAGATCGATTGCCATACCCCAGTGGTGACCTTGGCTGTAGAATTTCTCTTGATATTCTTCGTATGGATAAAGCGTAGCCTCATTCAAATGCTTAGCAAAGTCTCTTTTTTCAGCAATCTTTGCTTTCAAGTCATTAACCTCACTTAAGTTGGCTTGATAAATGATTGAACGATCAGTCAAACCACCTTGGAAACCTTCACCGATAGCCATCAAAGTCTTTTCATCGACATTGATTTCTTTACCATCCTCTTGTCCTGTGATACCAAATGTATGGTGGTACTGTACACAAGGGAATTCATAATCAATCTCACCAGTCGGTTTTGGCTCTGCGTCAAGTGTATTGAAATACTGAACATTACCATCTTTATCTCTAGACAACCAAGCCATAGAGTTTGTACCTACTCCTTTCCCAGCAAATCCAACTTCCGTTCTACCAAATCCTAGAGCGGCAGAGAAGGTATTAGCAGCTAAACCGAAAGAAGCGATACAAGTGATATCCTGAGCTTTTCCATTTACAGAAACCTCAACAACATCCGCTTTACCTTTATATTCTTCCTGATTTAAGTTCTGATAAGTAACCATGCTGTTACCACCTTCCCAAGTGATTGGAATACCGAAGTAATTACCCCAAGTGGTACGTGTTACAGGATCAGGAAGTTCTTGAAGCCATGGGTTTTCAGCATATTGACCTGCACCCATTGCAACTGTTTCAAATAATACGATTTCCTCTCCTTGACCTGGCTTAGCAATCTGAGCTAAGTAAGCATTTACATCTGCAGCATTACGCACATTTGACGCAGCAACTGGTGCAGTAAATACTCCATCGTGTAAAGTCTTATCCCAAAATGTTTGGAAAGAAAGGAAGTTATTTTGCTTAGGGAACATATTTGTTTCCCAATTTGCTTTCAAGTACTCGTAGTATGGTTGGTCCGCATCAGCATTTAAATTAGGAGAGTCTGCCCATACTAGGAATGATTCCTCTGCTTGTCTAGTATTGAAAAGCGGAGCAATCGTTGGCTGGATGATACTGTACATACCAGCTTTTGGCTCTACATCACCCCAAGCTTCTAGGAAGTGTGGTGCTGGAGCAACATACTTACAAAGTGCACCTGTTTCGTTTGGTACGGTAGAGATAAATACAGATGTTTTCACCTTAGCCATAGCCTCAGCAAAATCAGCTGCTTCAGGAAGATCGTATGCTGGATTCGCATCCATTACAATAAGTGCATCAACCTTTCCTCCTTTCAAATCAGATACCAATTGAGCCATTGGCTTATCTAGACCCTGACGTTGATTAGATGTACGATCAAAAGTAATCGTAGATCCGTAGCTACCTAGGTATTCGTTAATCGCATTAACTACTACTTGCTCAGCTACATTATTTGATCCAGAAACAACTAATGTTTTCCCGTTTGCACCTTTTACTTTATTTGCTAATGCTTTTAACGCATTGCTTGCCTTTTCATTCAGCTCAGATCCCATGTTGTTGCCAACTAAAGCATTGTAGAATGCTTTGATAGCTGCACCTTGCTCAGAAGGGCGAACCATGATACGGTTATCCGCATTTGAACCTGTTAAAGACATGTATGACTCCACCTGAGTGTGGTGAGACATCGTAGGATTTTCAGCTTTAGGATCTACCTTTCTGTTCTTAGCATATCCATGTGCATACTCTCCTGCAGAAATCCAAGTTCCAAGGAAATCTGCTCCAAAGCTGATGATATTATCTGCCTTATCGAAGTGGTAGTTTGGAATAGTTGCTACACCGAAACTAGCTTCATTAGCTTCTAGCATACCTGAAGCTGAAACAGCATCATAAGTAACCACTTGAGCATTTGGATATGCCGCAAGGAATTCGCCCATCGCTTTTTGAGCAGTAGGGCTCATATTTGTGTTAGTAATGATGCGGATATTATTAGCAGATGCCAATGCACCTTTAATTTCTGCATCCATCTCTGCCCAATCCTTAGTTGGATTCTGCAGGCGATTAACGTTATAAAGATCAAGTACTGCAGCTTGAGCTCTTGCTGTAGTACCTCCATGTGTTACTGGAGAAAGGCTATTTCCTTCAATCTTGATTGGACGACCCTCACGTGTCTTTACTAGGATAGAGGTATAATCTCCACCTTTTACGAAAGATGACGCATAATATGTAGCAACACCTGGAACGATTTCGTCTGGCTTAACTACATAAGGAATCGCTCTTTTCACTGGAATCTCACAAGAGGCAGCAACAGTTGCTGCACCTAGTCCAAATCCTAAGTACTTCAAGAAATCACGACGGTTGGTTGAGGACTCCATTACCTGCTCATCCGCCATTGTATCTACTACAGGAATATTATTAGCAAATTCTTGCTTAGCCATTTCCTGTAACTCTGGGCTGTTTAGATCATTATGACCAATCCAAACTTCTTTATTATTATTCTTCATTTTTATTGAAGTAGAGTTTTACAATTTGATAATTAATTGACGCTCGTTAAATCAAGCTGAGATTAATAGTGACACTTTTGACATTCAAGTCCACCAATCTCCTCAACGGTAACTTTATCACGGTCACCTGAGCTTATTTGCTTGTGATAGTTCTCGTAAGACTTGTAATATTCATTACCATCAAACTGAACTTCCGTTTTACGGTGACAATTAATACACCATCCCATAGATAGCGGAGAATATTGTTCAACAACTTCCATCTCCTCAATCTTACCGTGGCAGTTCTCACAATCCACCTCACCTACAGCTACGTGTTGGGCGTGGTTGAAGTAAACATGATCTGGTAAGTTGTGAATTCTGATCCATTCAATTGGACCACGGAAATCGTCTTTTCTATCATTTGTTAGTGAAGCTACGATTGCATCCCACTCCTCTTCAGCTTGTTCAGCTTTGTCCTCTGCCGTTTCTTCATCAGACTGACTCTCAATCCAAGATTTGAATAAAACAGCAATCTCGTCAACCTGCATATTTTCGTAGTCGTCGATATATGTTCCTGACTTAGGGTCAAATCCTACAGATGCATAAATTTTAGTCAATTCTGCAGTTCCGTAAGTTGAACCTTTCTTAATAGCCTTGTGACAGTTCATACAAGTATTAGCGGCAGGAATCACAGAGTGCTTAGATCTTCTAGCACCATCGTGACAATAGTTACAATCAATTTGATTTACACCAGCGTGGGTAGCATGTGAGAATTTGATCGGTTGATCCGGTTGATATCCCTGCTGACGACCTAAGTTGATCGCTTGATCAGCCATCATTGAACCTCCAAATACAACTACTACTAATACTACAGTAGCAATCATAGACTTTGAAGTCAATATATCTATTAATGTACGTTCGCGCTCCAGTTCTTCACCTTGCTCTACCTTAACCATGATGTTAAGCTTAGAAGCTACTCGCATCAATACAAGGATAAGTCCTATTAAACCAATAACGATAATCAAGAATAGATTAGAATTATCTGCTGCAGCAGCTCCTGTACCACCACCATTTTCTACCACATCTTCAGGTACAAAATTGTACTGAAAGTCGATGTAGGCTAAAATGTTGGTGATTTGATCATCAGTCAACTGCGTGAACGAGTTCATGATGGATTTATTCCAATCGTTGAATAACTCGTTTGCTCTAGGATGACCTGCTGAAATAAGGGCCTGAGAATTTCTAATCCATGCGTAAAGATCTTCTTGCGGGTAATCTGCCCATCTTTCTTCAACACCACCAAGAGCTGGACCAGTTAGGTCATCTTTCATGTTCCTGTTGTGGCAAGAAGCACAGTTGTTTTTGAACAGGGTGGTACCTTCAGCGATATTGGGTTCTTGCGCCATTGCCAGGGCTCCAGGCAAGAAAACCAAAAGGAGTAGAACTCTGAAAATCAATGATCTATGAATCATCTTAACTAATTTATTTCTGTAGTATATCTAAATCTGTGACTAGTGTCATTTTCCTGTCAGAGGCAAAGATAAAAACCGGACCATTATTTACCAATACACTATAAGGTATTGTGTTATTTAGACCGATTCTAAATTAACCTTTCCAGGTTTGTTTTCGGGGTTTTTTCGAATTCGGGGCAAAAATAGAAAAAAAACTTACAATCACACGGCTACAGCACCTTTTATATGAGGATGGGCTTCATAATCTTTTAACTCGAAATCTTCAAACTCAAAATTGAAGATATCCTTGACGTCTGGGTTAATATGCATAGTCGGTAAAGGGTGTGGATCTCTACTTAGCTGTAACTTAGCTTGTTCCAGGTGGTTATTGTATAAATGCACATCTCCAAAGGTGTGAATGAACTCTCCTGGTTCTAATCCGCACACCTGTGCAATCATCAAAGTCAATAAAGCATAAGAAGCAATATTAAATGGTACGCCAAGAAAGACATCAGCCGATCTTTGATATAATTGACAGGATAATTTTCCATCTACTACATAAAATTGGAACATCGCATGACATGGACATAAAGCCATATCATCTAATTCAGCTACATTCCATGCATTAACAATATGTCTTCTAGAATTTGGATTATTCTTGATTTGCTCTACTACTCGCTCAATTTGATTAATGGTTTGACCATTGGCTCCTTCCCAACTGACCCATTGTTTTCCGTACACTGGACCTAAATCTCCATTTTCATCTGCCCATTCATTCCAAATTCGCACCTTATTTTCCTGAAGATATTTTACATTTGTATCGCCCTTTAAAAACCAAAGCAGTTCATAGATGATTGACTTTAAGTGTAATTTCTTAGTCGTAACCATTGGAAATCCTTCGCTTAAGTCAAATCGCATTTGATAACCAAAACAACTCAAGGTACCGGTACCCGTTCTGTCCCCTTTATTTGTTCCGTTATCTAAGATGTGTTGCATCAAGTCTAAGTACTGCTTCATAATTCTGATTGTTAAGTGTTTACTCCAATAACCAAAAACTAAATTAAATAATTGCAAGCATAATCTTTTAATTGATTTTTGCGTTTTCTTTAAAAGTGCCCACGATGTTAAGATTAATCACCATTGTACTTGTTGTAATTTCTTGTAGTGTTCTACATGCCCAAGAAGATTGGGTTCTTTCCAGTGATGGAAAGGACATCAAGACCTATTATAGAGAGTCCGCTGAATCAGACATCAAAGAATTAAAAATCATCACCTCGATTGAAGCACCTGCTATTCTTGTATTCGAACTTTTGAATGATATTGATTTATATGATGATTGGGTATACCGAACATCTGAAGCGAAGTTGGTCCAGTACTACAATAAAAGAAGTCTTCAATATTATGCCGTTGTTGATTTCCCTTGGCCATTCGACGATAGAGAAATGTACATCAAGTCTAGTTACACCATTTCTCCAGATCAAAAATCTATCAGCACTAATTCTATGGCAGTGCCAAGAAAAGATATTGAGTCCAGGGAAGATCATGTTAGGATAACTGATATGGTGTTAGGATGGGACTTAGAAGAAGATGAACAAGGCGTAACACACGTTACCTATGTACTCAGGTCAGATCCCGGTGGATCTATACCTGCATGGATGGTCAATCTAGCACTGGAGGCTGGGCCTACACAAACCATGAACAACTTAAGAGATCTTGTTTATAACCACTTGGAGACTGAAACCGTAGCAAAATAGTCCTGATCAGTCAAATTTAAGTCTAAAGTTCTTTCTGTTTAAACCACTTAGGTATCAGAGCCCTTATATTTGTGTTAGGAAGAACTATATAATATGAGGTATAAAAGTTTGGCCGATTGTGTCAAAGACTTAGAGCGCCACGGGCAGCTCATTCGAATCACAGAGGAGGTAGATCCAAATCTTGAAATGGCCGCGATTCACTGGCGTGTTTTCAAAAAAGGTGGTCCTGCATTGCTATTTGAGAATATCAAAGGTTCTTCTTTTCCTGCCTTATCCAATTTATATGGGACTTTTGAGCGTACGGATTTCCTATTTAGAAAAACCTTGCCCGGAGTAGGTCAAGTTGTTCAACTTAAAGCTGATCCGAGCAACTTTTTTAAGGCTCCATTAAAATTCTTGAAAGCTCCATTCACTGCACTAACTGCCCTACCTAGAAAGGCATGGGGCAAAACACCTGTAGAATATGGTAAAACAAGCATTGACCAATTACCTCTAATCAAATGTTGGCCAATGGATGGAGGTGCATTTGTAACCTTACCACAGGTATTTACCTTACCTCCTGAGGACAAACATATCATGCAATCCAATATTGGCATGTATCGCATTCAACTAACCGGGAATGAATATGAGACCAATAAAGAAATTGGTTTACACTATCAGCTTCATAGAGGCATTGGAGTGCACCATCAATTATACAATAAAAGTGATGAGCCCTTCCGAGTAAGTATATTTGTCGGAGGACCACCCGCTCATGCCTTTGCTGCTATCATGCCCCTACCAGAGGGTTTGACAGAAACCACCTTCGCGGGTATGTTGGCGGGTAAAAGATTTAAATACAAAACAAAAGATGGCCACGTGCTCTCAGCTGATGCTGACTTTGTAATAACAGGCACCGTGCGTAAATCTGAGAAAAAACCAGAGGGGCCTTTTGGAGATCACCTAGGTTATTATAGTTTAACACATGATTTTCCGGTGGTAGATGTAGATGAAGTCTATCACAGAAAAGATGCTATTTGGCATTTTACTGCCGTAGGAAGACCTCCTGCGGAGGACAGTTCATTTGGCTATCTGATTCACCAACTCGTTAAGCCTTTGACGAGTACAGAATTCCCAGGAATAAGAAGTGTGAATGCTGTAGATGAAGCCGGTGTTCATCCACTTTTATTAGTCGTAGGATCAGAGCGATATATGCCATTCCGTGAAATAAGACCAGAGGAATTACTGACACAGGCTAATCACTTGTTAGGCAAAGGTCAAACCTCTTTAGCGAAGTTCTTAATCATAGCTAATGGAGAGGACAATGAAGAATTGAATGCGAAAGATGAATCTGCATTTTTCCAACACATATTAGAACGAGTGGATTGGACTAGAGATCTACACTTTCAGACTAAAACTACAATGGATACATTAGACTACTCTGGAGACGGATGGAATGCAGGATCAAAAGTAGTCATAGCGGCTTGTGGCGAAGCCACTCGAGAATTATCCGTTCATGTACCCAGTTTACCACAATCACAAGTATATTCCAATCCAAAAGTAATTGCTCCTGGGATTCTGGCAGTTCAGATTAAATCCTTCACTGATGAAACAAGTTACCAGGATGCACAAGCACTGGCCTATGCCCTAGAGGATTTAAATGTGGATGCCTTTCCTTTGGTTGTTGCCTGTGATGACTCCGGCTTTATGTCGGCAGAATTCTCCAATTTTCTTTGGGCGGCATTTACTCGAGTAAATCCTTCGCACGATATACATGGTGTACATGCTTTTGTAGAGCACAAGCATTGGGGATGTAAAGGTCCTTTGATCTTAGATGCTAGAATAAAACCACATCATGCTCCACCACTAGAAATGCCAAAAGAAGTAGAGCAAGCAATCGAAAGATTTTTCAAAAAAGGTGCTAGCTTAGCAGGGTATTAATCATGTGATATATGGAGCCACTACAGGCAGCTTTCATTGAACAGATGGAAGATATTTTGGGTCAAGAGCAGGAGACCTTTCTACGGACAATAGAAGGGGTAAGTCCCGTATCTATCCGGCTGAATCCATTCAAATCCTATGACCCACCCTTTGAACTTGATGCACCTATTCCGTGGACCAGTGCAGGATACTATTTAGCACAAAGACCCAGCTTCACCCTTGATCCTGGTTTTCATGGTGGCGCTTATTACGTTCAAGAAGCGTCTTCCATGCTTATTGAAGCAGCCATTAAAGCTAACATAGATTTAAGTCAACCATTAAAGGTACTGGATTTATGTGCTGCCCCTGGTGGAAAGAGTACATTGCTAGCTAGTATCTTACACCCAGATAGTTTACTGGTTACCAATGAGGTTATCCAAAGTCGATACCGCATTTTAATAGAAAACATGCACAAATGGGGTACGAGTAATACCTTCATAACAAACCATGATGTAACAGATTTTTCTACCCTGAAGGGATTTTTCGACATTATTTTGGTGGATGCACCTTGTTCGGGGGAAGGTATGTTTAGAAAGGATCCGGCGTCTAGAAAAGAGTGGTCTTTAAGCAATGTCCAACTTTGTGCTGGTCGTCAAAAACGAATATTGGGAGCGGTTGAAAAATTATTAGCTCCGGCTGGCTTGCTCGTTTATTCAACTTGCACCTATAATCAACAGGAAAATGAGGAAAACGCCGCATGGCTTATTGAAAATTTTGACTTGGAAGCCTGCTCATTTGAACCTGACTCTAGTTGGGGATTGAAAAAACTAGCATACGGACACCAAGCATTTCCGCATTTAGTTAAAGGAGAAGGTTTTTACCTAAGTATGTTTAAAGCCTCTAATCACCGCAGCCCCTTCAAATTTAAAGCGAAACAAAAATCAGCTAAGGGTTTAGATTTTATACCTCAAAAATCCCTCGTGGCGATACAGCCTTTCATAGAAAATATGGAAGAGTGGACCTTTTATCTCAATCACTTGAATGAAGTTTGTATGCTTCCAAAGGTATTGAAAGCAGAGATGCAATTATTGAGTCAAATATTGTATCGCTATCATGCTGGAAGACCTGTTGGTACTTTAAAAGGTAAACAATTGATTCCTCATCACGCTTTAGCATTAGCCAATCAAAAACATCCTGAGCTCCCTCGGATAACTTTAGATCATCAGGATGCACTTCGTTTTCTTAAAAAAGAGGCCTTACCCAATCAGGCAGCTAGTCCATTGGGTTGGACAATTATGTCCTATAAGGGCATAGCATTAGGTTGGGGTAAAGTGCTTAAGGATAGGATCAATAACAACTTACCCAAAAATCTAAGGATCAGAATGAAAATAGATTAAATCAAACAGCAAGCGCTTCTGAAATTAATAACGAACAAGGTTCAACATCTTCTGAACCACTGCAAATCAAATCCACTTTTGTAAGCTCATTTTTAGCTAATGTAGCTATAAGATAAACTGCTCCTAAGCGTCTTTCATTTACAAAAAGCTCGTCTAGGCTAATAGATGCACTATTCTTAGATGCATAAAACCCTATAACTTCGAGATCTCTTGCTTGTGCAATAGATTCTACCGTTGACAAGTCTCCAGCGTTATACTTAAAGGTATTTGGCATACCTTCAATAACATTTAAGGCTGGCACAAAGTCAATTACCTCAGCTTGTTGATTTGAATGATTAGAAGTCCCAAGAAGAAAACCGCCTGCCGCATAAGGCGCAGAGACTTCTAGATGCGTTTTGATTGCATCCAATGTACGGTTGGTCATTGAAAGTTTTTTCATGTTCATAGTGTTTTCCATGGCTATCCATTTGGATAGCAGTTGAGTGTTCTTTTGAAATAGTCTTTCTGACAACCTTTAGGCGAATACTATTAATTTATTGATTATCAACATTTCATTCAAGCCCAAACCTGTTAAGAATCACCAAATGGTAGATTCGATACAAAAAACAGGTTTGCCCTAGTAGGACAAACCTGCTCAAAAATCATAGGTATTATTTCTATTAAATACCGAAGGCATTTTTTACTTGGTCAACCATATCTAGTTTTTCCCAAGTAAAGGTTTCTACCTCCATTGTTTTTATATTTCCTGACCCATCCTTTAAAGAAACCGTCTTGGTTTCAGATGGTCTTCCCATATGCCCGTAAGCTGCGGAATCAGAATAAATTGGATTACGCAATTTTAATCTTTGCTCAATCGCATAAGGAGTCATATCGAATATTTCAGTTACTTTATCTGCAATTTCAGCATCTGTCATACCAACTTGAGCCGTTCCATAAGTTTGGATATAAATGTTGGTTGGTTTAGCGACACCAATTGCATAAGACACCTGCACCAATATTTCATTACAAACTCCAGCTGCAACAAGGTTTTTGGCGATATGTCTAGTAGCATAAGCTGCTGAACGATCTACTTTAGAAGGATCTTTGCCGGAGAAGGCTCCTCCCCCATGTGCACCTTTTCCACCGTATGTGTCCACTATAATTTTTCTACCTGTCAAGCCTGTATCTCCATGTGGTCCTCCTATAATGAATTTACCAGTTGGGTTGATGTGGTAGGTAATAGCATCATTGAACAAAGCCTGCACAGAATCCTTACATAGGGCTTTAACTCTAGGAATAACTATGTTCACCACATCTGCTTTGATTTGAGCTAACATAGCTGCTTCAGAGTCAAAATCATCATGCTGAGTAGATACGACAATAGAATCAATAGCCATAGGTGTATTATCATCTGCATATTTGATGGTCACCTGAGATTTAGAATCTGGACGCAGATAATCCATAACGCCATCCTCTTTTTTACGGATATCAGCTAAAACCATCAAGATTTTATGTGATAAATCTAAAGCTAGAGGCATGTAATTATCTGTTTCATTAGTAGCATAACCAAACATCATACCTTGGTCACCAGCTCCTTGTTCTTCTGGCTTAGCTCGGTCAACCCCTTGATTGATGTCTTCTGATTGGCCATGGATAGAAGAGAAAATTCCACAAGATTCTGCATCGAATTTATAAGCAGACTTGGTATATCCTATACGTTTAATTACATCTCTTGCAATCTGTTGAACATCTAGGTAAGTATTAGTCTTAACCTCTCCTGCAAGTACTACTTGTCCTGTTGTAACAAGCGTTTCACAAGCTACTTTTGATTGTGGATCAAATGCTAGAAAGTGGTCTACAAGTGCATCTGAAATCTGATCTGCAACTTTGTCAGGGTGTCCTTCTGATACAGACTCTGACGTAAATAAATATGGCATTTAAAAGTAGATTTTTTTGGTAATTGACAAATATATAAAAAGAATGCTTCTAGCTTATCTAACTAAGCATAAATATTATCTAACCTGGAAATCAAAACAAAGCTCATCTTTTCCGCCAATGTGCATAAAACCTTGTAGTTGATCCCCCGCTTTTACAGGACCTACCCCTTCTGGAGTCCCAGTAAATATGAGGTCTCCCGTCTGCAGCGTAAAGTACTGGCTAAGGTAGCAAATGATTTGGTCAATGTTAAACATCATATGACTAGTATGACCTCGCTGAACCTCTTCCCCGTTTTTTTGAAGAGAAAAAGACAAATCTTCTACATTTACGGCTGATTTATCCATCCATTTGCCTATTACAGCAGACTGGTCAAAGGCCTTAGCAACTTCCCAAGGATGCCCATTAGCTTTGCACTTAGCTTGGAGATCTCGAGCAGTGAAGTCCACACCTAAACCAATTTTTTCGTAGTAGGTATGCGCATAGGCCGGCTGAACGTGTTTTCCATTTTTACAGATCTTTATTAAAAGTTCTACTTCGTAGTGCACTTCTTCAGAAAAGTCTGGAATATAAAAGGGTTTGTTCTCTAATAACAAAGCCGTAGCGGGTTTCATAAAAACCACGGGCTTTGCATTTGGATCTCCACCCATTTCTATCACGTGTGCTGCATAATTCTTACCAATACAAAAGATCTTCATAACTTAGAATTTCACATTTGCTAGACCTGCTAATTCTTTAACCTCACGAATGGTTTCCTGGGCAGTTTTTCGAATTTCGGCTGAAGATTGTTTGATTTTATATTTGATATCCTTCTTGTTGGCTAAGGCTTCGGCTTTACGCTCTTTAAATGTATTCGTCATTTCCACCACTGCATCTGCAACAACAGCTTTGAAATCACCATATCTCAGGCCACCTTTTTCATAGGTATCCATCATTTCTTGATAGGCTTGATCAGCGCCACATGCTTTCAAGATCTCAAACAAATTTTGAACGCCTGGACTCATTGAAGTACTGGAGCCATCTCCTGCATCAGTTACTGCAGATCGAATTTGCTTGCGTATTCTTGCCTCCTCTCCAAATACGGAAATGTAGTGTTTTTCGCCAGCTGATTTACTCATTTTACGTTCCGGATCAGCAGTTGACATGATCTTTGGTGTTTCTGTAAACAAGCATTCTGGAATAGTAAAGTATTCTTTATTGACTTGATTATTGAATCGCTGTGCAATCGTACGAGTCAATTCCAAATGTTGTTCTTGATCCTTTCCAACAGGTACATAGTCTGCGTTGTAAATCAGTATATCGGCAGCTTGAAGAATAGGATATGTAAATAATCCAGCGGAAATAAAACCCTCTGACTTTTCGGAGCTTTGAGAGCTTTTGTCTTTGAATTGGGTCATTTGACCTAGGCGGCCAAAAGGCGTAAAACAATTAAATATCCATGCGAGCTCAGCATGTTCAGGCACAAGAGACTGGATAAATAGATTATCAATCTCAACTCCTACACCAATCAAATTAAAAATCAGATCCCAAACATTATTTTTCAATTTTTTAGGATCATAAGGCATGGTCATGGCGTGGTAATCTACAACGCCATAGAAACAATCATATTCTGCCTGTAGGTCCACCCAATTTTTTACAGCACCAAAGTAGTTCCCTAAGTGCATGTCACCGGTCGGTTGAATACAAGAAAGAATTCGTTTCTTCATGAATTTAGATTTAAAATTATTGATTGGAGAATCCTGCAATGAGTGAAATTTCAACTTGAACAAACTTAGGCAAGTTGGCCACTTCTACGAGCTCTCGAGCAGGTGCTGTATCTTCTTGGAAGTATTTTGCGTATACCCCATTTATTTTGGAGTAATTATTCATATCTGATACAAAAACAGATACTTTAAGCACATCTTCAAAGCTTAGTCCTGCTTCTTCTAAAATGGCTTTTAAATTCTGCATGACCTGTTCTGTTTCTGCTTCCACAGTGAGTCCATCTGGAAGGGTGTTGGTACTAGGATCAATAGCGATTTGACCAGATACAAAAAGCATATTCCCAAAACGGACAGATTGATTATAAGGACCTACAGGTGCAGGTGCCTGATTGGTATTGATAATGGTTTTCATGTAAGTGCTTTGATTTTGACCGAACGATACCATAATTGATGTACAGCAAAGTAAGGAAAAAAGTAGTGAAATCTTCATACCTACAAGGTAGGGATATTGTCGAAAAAGACCTCAACTTATGCCTTATAAATAGCGAAAGCTCCAAATCGAAAGACCGATAGGAGCTACCACATTATATCCTGTTAGGAAGATTTTACTCTTCTATATCTGCTTTGATCAAAATGCGACCACGGTACATAGTATTGCCATCAGCATCTTTATATGTACGGTGCATCAAGTGTTTTTCACCTGTGTTTTTACAAGTAGCAACATTAGGAGCTGTAGCCACATAGTGCGTTCTACGCTTTCTTTTTCTCTGCTTAGATATCTTACTCTTTGGATGTGCCATTTTACACGTTTTTTAAATTCCTATAAAGGTGACCTAAATCGAGGCCAAAGTTAATCTAATTTTATGTCTTTCAAAGCACTCCAGGCTGAATTTGAAGAATTTTCTTCGGTATCCTCCTGCTCGTACTCATTTGCTTCTAGAGCGTCCAACATATCTGGATTGCAATCTAAATCTGCCAAGTCATGTGTGACAACCATCGGAAGAGCTAAATGGATGAATTCATATACATATTGCGACACATCAAAATAATCTCTGTCTCTGCGAATATATACCACTTCAAAATCCTCTCGCTCAACTTCTGCGTATTTTAATACGAGATGCTCCTCATGATTTAATGGCAAACCGAATTCGTCCAAACATCTATCACAAGCTACCATAGCTTCACCAGAGATTTTAAAATACAGATCAATGTGCGCTGCTTTTTTATCCATCTCAAGATCTACTTGAATCTTGCCCTCTTTCAGCTTACTATTTTCAAAAGCTTTAAAAAAATCAGCTTGAATATCAAACCTAAACTGGTGTTGGCCTTCACCCAAGCCCATCAGAGGGAGCGTAAAGGTATCTTGCTTTTTCATCTTTATGAATATTTTTTAAAGCGGATGCAAAGATAATTTTTTTTATCTAAACACTCAAGGATTTTATAGCTATTTTATAGAGACTAAGGGATTATTCTTTTTTATATACCCAAGCTTTGTCGTTGAACTGGTCTTTTACCTGCTCAAATTTAGTTTGGAACTCTGCCTCTGTTTCAAAAGCATATCGCACAGCCACTGCTGTGGCATTACCCCTATCTAATGCAACGGCTTCATATCCACTTTGAATAATACGTTGAATTAGTGCCTCTGCATTTTTCTTTTCACCAAATACTCCAACCACAATCTCTGCCTCTTTCCACTGCCTAATTTCTTTTTCTCTCACCACTTCTTCTTCCTCTTCTGGTATTATATCGCCTTCATCATCCCAACCCTCATAATCATCGTTATCATCTAAGTCTTCTATCTGAACATCTTGAGGATCCTCTATGACTTGTGAATCATAATCTGGTAATTGCTGATTCAATAATTCATCTTTAAATAGGAATATTCCAAAAAGGATAAACAAAGCAGCAGTTAGGATAACCGCCAATAGAATATTGTTTTCAGATCGTTTTTTCTTGGTATTTGTCCTAAACCCTGTAGTCTCCACAGGACCAACTTTTAATACTGGTTCTTCAGATTCGGAAGGAAAACTTAAGGCCGATTGCTCTGAAGAATTGGTCTTACGAACAATAGGTGAAGCTTGAACATCTTCCAATCCAAAGGCATCTGCATTTAAGTTATCATTACTTTGATAAAACTTGAATTGCCCTTGAAAATCTTTCATGAGTCGACCAAGTTTTGGAAACTCAACAACTTCCTTTTGCTCCAACAACAGATTGGCTTCTTGAACAAAGAGCTGAATCTCTTGGTCAGCTTGAATCTTTGAGATACTGTAAGTCTCCATTAGGTAGGTACTCAGCACCCCGTCGTTTACCACTAAATGTTCATTAAAAGTAACCTTTTTCGATGGAGGACTAACTTTCCCCAATACATGATCGATTTCAGCTCCTGCAGGTTCACCAACAAAGCCACCAAACTCTGGGATGACTACTAAATCCCTGTGAAGCAAAATCTCCCCGACACAATCTGCTACTTTAATGTCCATGACCTAAAATACTTATAAATAAGAACTTATAATTTAACAATAATAAGTTTCTAATTACATCAATAACTGATAAATTGAGCACATTAATTCATCAGATGAAAAGATAATTCAAAATTTAGGGATTTTTTTTTGCTATACAATTACCAACCTTATTTAAATATTGAACGTCCTTCTAAAAAACATAAGTTCTAATGAAACGTATCATTTATTTTTTGTTTATCGGTTCTGTTCTCTTTTCAACTCAGTCTTGTCAGACTGATCACTGTGAACAGATCGTATACACTATTGAGCATCAATCGTTTTATGCTTCAGTGAATTCCCTTCGTCAGAATATTAATATAAAAGGACCTCGAGCATTAAGTATTCCAGGTAAGATTTACTTTTATAATGACTTATTATTGATCAATGAAGCCTATGAAGGCATTCACTTCATTGATAATTCAGATCCTAGTAATCCAGTGTTTCTTCAATTTATTGAAATCATGGGTAATACGGATTTTGCCATAAAGGACGGCAAACTCTATGCCAATAATCAAGTTGATTTAATCACTTTTGATATCTCCAATCTAGACGATATAAAACTGGAATCAATCGCGGAGGAAGTATTCCTTCCCGAATGGATGGAATACATCAGCAATAATCCCGATCAAGAGCATTATTGGTATGAAAAACCAGTAAAAACAACACAGGTAATGACCTGTAAAGAATTTGAGGCAGCTCAAACTGTACCGGGAGGACTTGGAAGAAACGGTGGAGGATTTTTTGTACAGGATGATTTCGCTGTGCTAGAAACAGCAGTAGCCTTTGACAGTAATTCGAGTTCAGGAGGTACAGGGACAGCTGGATCTATGGCAAGTTTTATTATTGTAGGTGATTATCTTTACACGCTGGATCCTAATACGGTATTTACTTTTGATATTAGCAATAGTGCGAGTCCTGAAAAAGTAAATGAAAATTACGTTGGATGGGGATTAGAAACCATCTTCGCTCATGAAACAGAGCTTTATCTAGGTTCCTCAAATGGCATGTATATTTTAACCTTAGAGGATCCCGCTGATCCACAATACCTTTCATCAATTAGTCATGTTGGAGCATGTGATCCAGTGTATGTTAAAGACAATTACGCCTATGTAACTTTACGCAGTGGAACACTGTGTGACGGATTTACCAATCAAATGGATCTGGTCGATATAAGTGATAAAACCAATCCAATATTGGTAAAAACATTCCCTATGACTAATCCGCATGGCTTGAGCATTAGTGGCGATGAACTTTACTTATGTGACGGGCCAGATGGACTCAAAGTCTTTGACATCAGTGATCCTTTTAGTCTATCTAGAAACCTTCTAGAAGAATATCCAGACAAATTTGCTTTTGATGTGATCACCTTACCTCAATATGATAATTTGATGATCATGATCGGGATACAGGGATTGGTTCAATTTGATTATACCAATCCACAAAATTTAAAAGAACTCAGTACTATAGAAGCTGTTTGGGAATAAAAAAAGGGATGACCGCAAAGTCATCCCTTTTTTTACGCGCTCTTTACGCTTCTATGCACTGTAAAAGCTACAAAGTTCTTATTTTTGCACCATGCTAAAAGACAGAATCAAACGAACCAACTCAGAGGTCTTGTTTTCCGAGGCTAAACAATACTTCCCAGGAGGGGTAAATTCTCCTGTGCGCGCATTCAAATCAGTATCTGGTGCACCACTTTTCATCAAGAAAGGATCGGGTTACACCATTACAGATGAAGATGATAATCAGTACACCGATTTTTGTAATTCTTGGGGTCCACTCATTTTAGGACATAACAATGAAGCTATCCGAGAAGCAGTTATCGCAACTATTCATAACGGTATGTCATTTGGTACGCCTACCAATCATGGAAATGAGTTAGGTAAGTTTATTTTAGACCACAATAGATACATTGACCGCATTCGATTTGTTTCTTCAGGAACTGAGGCTGTGATGTCTGCCATTCGTTTAGCTAGAGGTTATACAGGAAGAAAAAAAATCATCAAGTTTGAGGGTTGTTATCATGGGCATGTTGATGCGCTTATGGTAAAAGCAGGATCGGGCTTAGCGACTTTTGGTGTAAGTACCTCAGCAGGTATTCCAGAGAGTTTTGCACAAGAAACTATCGTTTTACCGCTTGATGATGAAAAAGCGGTAGAACAATGCCTAGAGACTCATGCTGCAGATGTTGCCTGTATCATTATTGAACCTGTTCCAGCCAATAATGGACTATTACTACAACGAAAAGCTTATCTCGAATTCCTCAGAGAGATATGTGACAAACATAATGTGCTATTAATATTTGATGAAGTAATTTCTGGATTCCGAGTAGGATTTGAAGGGGCTGCGGGTTATTACGGAATTGAGCCTGACCTAATCACTTATGGAAAGATCATTGGAGGTGGATTGCCAGTTGGTGCTTTTGGTGGTAAGCAAGCTATCATGGAACATGTTGCCCCACTTGGAGCAGTATATCAAGCTGGCACACTATCTGCCAATCCAGTAGCCATGACTGCAGGTTTAAGTTGTTTGAAGCAACTTATCGATCCTGATTTTTATCCTTTTATGGCTAAAAAGACGAATGAACTAGCAGATGCTTTAGAGGCTTATGCCGCAGAAAAAGGTTATGTATTAACGGTACCCAGAATAGGATCTATCTTTTGGCTTTGTTTCAGTAAAGAAGCTGTTCGCACTTCAGCAGCTATTAACGCAGATTCTATGGAGTACTTTAAAATATTACACCATGAGCTTTTACAAACAGGTGTATATTTAGGTCCATCCGGCTATGAAGTAGGCTTTTTATCTGCACCTTTAGCACATGACCAAGCTGCACTTGATCAGGCTATTGAGTTAATGAAAAAAGCCTTAGATATTGCTTTTCAAGGCTAGACATTAAGCTAAACGAGCCAGATACATTTGAATTGTATTCTTTAGGCCTAAGTATAAGGCATCAGAAATAAGGGCGTGTCCAATGGAAACTTCTAATAATCCGGGCACGCTCGTTTTATAATAATTCAAATTATCAAGATTCAAATCATGTCCTGCATTGATTCCAATGCCTAGTTCAACAGCTTTCTGTGCTGCCAAGACATGCGAACGAACGGCTAATGCTTTATCAGAGCTATAAGCTCTAGCAAAATCTCCTGTGTAGAATTCTATTCGATCAGCACCCACCTCGTGAGCACCCTCCACCATTTTAGGATCTGCATTTACAAAAATGGATACTCTAATTCCCGCATCTTGCAATTGCTTAGTAATTTCTGTTAAAAAGGATTTATTAGCTACAGTATCCCAACCAGCGTGAGAGGTTAAGGCACCGGGCTTATCTGGTACTAGAGTAGCTTGATGTGGCTTATGGGTTAAAACCAAATCCATGAATCGCTCTGTTGGATTCCCTTCTATATTGAACTCTGTAGTAACGACTTCTTTTAGCATGGGAATATCTGCATAACGGATATGTCTTTCATCGGGCCTTGGATGAACAGTAATCCCTTGAGCACCAAAAGTCTCACAATCTTTTGCGACTTGAACCAAATCAGGTAGGTTCTCCCCTCTTGCATTACGAATTAATGCTACTTTATTGATATTTACACTTAATCTAGTCATGTCTTAAAAGTTTGAACAAAAATAATGCTATTTAGGATTATCAAAAGACTTTTCTCTAATTTGTAGTCAATAGTAAAGTAAACCATAAATGGACATAAAAGATCAACAAAAATATTTCATCAACAGCCTTCAACCAGGAACTAGAATTCTTGCTTGGTCTGTGGTGTTATTATTTGGAATAGGACTGGGGCAGGTAGGTAGCCTGGTGGCCTTATTGATTAATGGATACGACTTGCAAAGTTTACAAAGTTTGAGCTTTATGGACGATGTGAAAGCTATACGATTAATGGCTTTTGCTAATCAAGTGTTTAGCTTTATGATTCCGGCCATTTTCCTTGGCTTTATATTCTTCCGAGATCAATGGACTGCCTTCGTGGGCTTGCGTACTAGCGCGAACTTTCCTGCTATAAAAGCTCCAAGTTTAAATAATGCAGGCTTAGCTATATTGATTATGTTACTGTCTTGGCCTCTTGCCCAGTTTTTATATTTGATCAATATGGATATTCCGCTTCCAGATTTCTTAATTGCCATGGAGGACTCTACAAATGATTTGATTGAAGGTATTGTAGCCGTAAATAGTCTCCCAGAATTACTTTTGGTATTGGTTTTAGTAGCCTTGACTCCTGCTATTGGTGAGGAACTCATGTTTAGAGGACTACTACAACGTATTATAACTTATAATGGCTTAAATAAACACTTGGCAGTCATTGTATCTGCACTTGTTTTCAGCGCTATTCATATGCAATTTCAAGGCTTCTTGACTCGTTTTGCTTTGGGATTAATCTTGGGTTACCTATTTGTTTTCAGTGGAAGTTTATGGATTTCCATCATTGCCCATTTTCTATTTAATGGTTCACAAGTCATTATTGCTTATTTCACTAAAGACATGATGGACTTCTCTGCTGAGCCATCCTGGTCTGATTTTAGCTATCCTATATTTATAGGTAGTACACTACTCTTTTTAGCCGTGGGCTATAGATTTATTAAGTCTAATGAATCCAGTAGTAATTCAAAAAATAATACGCATGTCTAAGCTCAGAATACGCACTATATCAGCCATGTTTTTTGCTCCTGTAGTCATAGGTGCTGTCTATTTTTCTTCTATAAGTTTCCAATTGCTTTGGACATTCGTAGTGGCTGTATGTGGGTATGAATTGAGCGGTATGTTAGGGATCAAATATGGTGCAGTCAGTCCAAGTCGACGAATAATTTATAGTTTAATTCCACTCCAAGCTTTTATCATTGCGCTACTCTATCTACAAGGTATTTTAGGACTATCGGTATTGGTAGTAGATTTAGTTTTGAGTATCATCCTTACCCTTATACTGAGTACATTTACTGAAGACCATAATCCCCTAAAGGGTATCGGGAGTATTTTCATTACTTTGATTTATGTAGTCTTGCCTTTATACTTACTAGCCATGATGTGTCAAGTTAATGGAGACTATGATTTTGGTCCATGTCTAGGATTACTATTCTTAATTTGGGCAAATGACATGGGAGCGTATTTCGCAGGATCCAAGTTGGGTAAAAACAAATTGGCGCCGAATGTATCTCCAAATAAAACTTGGGAAGGATTCTTTGGGGGACTAGCCTTAGCCATTGTAATAGGAGCAGTTATTTCAAGAATAGTGGACGAGGCCATGACCGTCTGGATAATATATGGAGCAGCAACAGGTATCTTTGGTACGCTAGGTGATCTATTTGAATCCTCCTTGAAGCGATATACCGGAGTAAAAGATTCAGGAAACATCATGCCAGGTCACGGTGGATTACTAGACCGATTCGATGGCTTTTTCTTCCTTATCCCCATCATTTGGGTTTTGCAACAATTCTTATAAAAAAAGCCCGTCCGATTTGGACGAGCTTTTTTTTATTGCTGTTCTACTTTCTTCTTACGCTTGGTCTTGAATAAAGCAACAACCTGCTTATCAGTCATGAAACCTAAATCCACAAAATTAGTGGCTACAAATTTCTTAACATCTTGATAATCTCTACCTCGTTTATCTGTAAAGCGCTTAATACAACGTTTTACGAATTTCAAGCATAGATCTTTCAAGTTTTGATTAAATCGTTGATTACGGAAGTTCTCTACATAAGGAACCATCAGCTTAAACTGATTGAAGAAGGTATTATATTCTTCTGCTTCCAAATTAATCAAAGCTTCGTGGAAGAATTGATATACTGCAGTCCTAAGAGCAACATTTTGCTTGGAAAGCCCTTCATAAGAACTGTGGAATTTCTTCACCTTGTCCATGATTTTCTCATCATCTAGGCCATCCTTAAGCATATCATTGACTAAGGTGTAATATGCTTTATATAACTTATCTGAACCACCTACCAATTTAATTGCTTTATCATTAGATGCTTTAGTGATTGGACATCCCTGTTGATAAAGCTCATTTTGATAATCAAACCATTTGATTGCAAATTCATTATCAGCTGCCATACAAGCATCAATAGCTTGCTTAAGCATTTTTTCTAGTTTTGCATTGTAGTCAAAATACAAGCCGAAGATCATCAAGATGGAAATCATCTCCTCATTACCTTGAATTTCATCGATATTTAAAAATGCTTCCATATGCGGTAGCAAAGAGCTATTGTCTGCGTCCGCCATTAGTGATCTACTCAGCAAAAAGTTTCTCAATGGTAAATGCATGATTTTGAATTCACCGAAAGTCGCTGGGAAGGTTGCAGAAGAGAACAGTTCATCCTTAAACTGTCTGCTATATCTAAAGTGTAAGGCTCTTCGATTTTCAAGCACTCTATACTGTGGCATTTTCTGCGTTAACAAGAAGGTTTTTACACGCTTATTACTGATTTTTTCAATCAGGGAAGTCACCCAGATATCTGAGCTTAAAGAAAATCCTAATTGTACGGTTTGCCCCATACGCTTAGCCAGGATATCGAAATTGGCTGAATTACATGCTGCTAACAAGATTGCACTGAATTGCTCTTGAGAAACTAGATATTTGTAATTGTCATTAATCTCTCCACGTAGCACTGCATAACCTAATAGCTTAGGTAGCGCCAATCCTTCGAAACCTTCGTCCAATACATATTGCTCAAAAGCCATGAGTTGTAATGGATTGTCTTTTGCTACTTGATTATACAGACTAAGAATTTGCGGTTCAAAAGCCTCTCTTAAAGCTAAATAATGCGTCTCTTCTTCTTCATCTAAATAGAGTGCTAGCGCTTCAGATTTTTGCACACCTGATTTAATCTTGTCTAGCTCTTTTTGATATTTTGCGTCCAATGCAAGCATAGCTTATCTATATTTTAAGATGAACCTGACAGGAACATTTCCTGCCAGGTTCATATATATTATAAAAGGGTTATATTAATACTTGGGATAAAAGTAAAAAAAAAGCCGGACTTTTTGTCCAGCTTTTTAATTTTTTGTTCGATATGCTTATTCTGCATCGTCCTTTTTCTCCTCTTCAGGAGCAGCTTCTTCAGCAGGAGCTTCTTCCGTTGCTTCCTCAGCAGCTGGTGCTTCTTCAGCAGGAGCCTCTTCCGTTGCTTCCTCAGCAGCTGGTGCTTCTTCAGCAGGAGCTTCTTCTTTAAAGATTTGAGGAATTTCTCCGAATTGCTCTTTCTTAAGGGCTTCTTTTGCAGCTTTTTGCTTTTCGATTGCTTTTGATACAGAAGCTTCTTTCTGCTCTAACCAAGCAGCGAACTTCTGATCTGCTTCTTCTTGAGTCATTGCACCTTTAGCAACCCCTCTTTGAAGGTGCTTCATGTACATTACTCCTTTGTAACGAAGAATAGCATTTACTGTGTGCGTCGGCTGTGCACCATTAGCCAACCATGAAAGTGCTTTCTCACGGTCTACTTCAATAGTTGCAGGCGCAGTCATTGGATTATAAACACCAATTTTTTCAATAAATCTACCGTCACGTGGAGATCTAGAATCAGCAATAACGATGTGGTAAAAAGGTCTTTTCTTACGACCTCTACGCTGTAAGCGAATTTTAACAGGCATAAAGCTAAATTTATATGGTTTAACCAAACCCAAATAACCTGTAAATCAGGCATTAGGCTTTTAACGAGTGCGAAATTAAAAGAAATATTCGGTGATTCCAATACCTTACACTAAAAACTATCAATTTTAATAGTAAAACTTAGAAATCAAAGCGCATTCTCAGATTGACTCTTCGAGAAGTTAAAAAGTTTGGAATGGCGTATTGTTGCTTGAATACAGTTTTTATCCAAGTAGTGGAAGCTTCATTTTGAGTATCCATCATATTGAAAACTTCTAAACTCAACCAAGCCGATTCTGTAAATCGAAACGGATTTTTTGGGTTCTTCAAACTTTTATCAGAACCATACAGTTGATAGGCAAATCCAATGTCCACCCGGTGATAAGGTCTGAAGCGATAGGTATTTCTATACACCACATTATCCCCCTTTAAGCCAAAAGGCAAACCAGTTCCAATACTCAGGTTCAAGTTCATTTTGAAGTTTTCATTATTGGGCAGATAATCCTGGAAGAAAATAGACATATTCATCAATCTATCCGTTGGTCTTGGAACATCGTCAACTTCTACTCCTTCGGTCGAACCTAGTGGACGAATCATATGCTGCACTCCCGTAATGGATTCTCTAGCTCTAAGAAAGGATAAGTTGAACCAAGATTCTGCACCTTCTACAAAATTTCCGTTCAATCTAAAATCAACTCCTGTTATATAGCCCGTAGCATCATTTTCACCAGTATATCGAATCTTTACATTATCCAAATCGTAGGAAACCATATCCCAAAGGCGCTTATAATAAGCTTCCATAATAAATCTAAAGGTGTTCCCTTCAAATCGTTTAGGTTGAAAATCATAGGTGAACCCACTCACTACATGAAAAGACTTTTGTGCAGATAAATTAGGATTAAGCGTACCATTTAATCTCCTCAACTCTCTGTAAAACGCAGGCTGATAATAGTATCCTGTGGCAAAGCGATAAGAAATATCTTTATCCTTATTTAAGGGTTTATAAAGGAATTGCATCCTTGGCGATAAGAACGTTTCCTGATTCAAGGTCCAATGATTTAATCGAACACCTGCAGTTAATTTCAACTCTCCTTTATCCGGGTTATACCAGGAATAGGTATCTTGAACGTATGCAAAAAATCGATCAGATTTTAATTGGTTTTCTGATTTTAGGACATAGAATAACTGAACCGATGAGGTATCGTAATTCAAAGAATATCCAGCTGAATCTAGTCTTTCCCATTCGTTGATTTTATCGTTTATCGCCTCATGTTGATACTTAGCTCCCCAGAGCAAAAAATGACTCGCAGTAGCGTTTTCATTCTTTGGACTTAATTGTAATTCTATCCCCCCCTTATGTTCTACATTGGTTACTTCTGCATTGAACGAATTACGCGCATATAGATGCTGAATACCCGAACCTAATTCTCCGATTACCTCACCAAAATTAGAGCTATTGAAATCTGATTCGATCTCGCGAAGACTATAATTTCCTATGATATCAAATCGTTCGTTTTCGGTGGATTCATATCTAGAGGCTAATAGCTTTAGATAATATGGATTCTTATCTCTATCCGGTAGATAAGTCAAAGAAAGTCCATTGGTATAATTGGTAAAATCATCTACTTCTTGTCCCTCAAAAGTAGAGAACAATTCTAAAGAGAAGTCTATCAATCCAATAGCAGTCGATCGAGTTACTGGTTGAAATTCGTACACAGAACGATTTAAATTGCTGAGATATCCCAATTGTAAATCTCTTGTTAGGTCAAAAGTAAAGTATCCTTGAATATCTGTAAAAGCAGGATTGTATTCTCCGTTCAAATCTAGACTACCTAATAAATAGGCCGTGGTTTTATATCTAGCTCCGATTAAATATCTAAATCGCCTAAATTTAGAGCCACCAAGCACTTTACTACCTTCAAAATGGGTTGATCCACCTAAAAGAGACATAGACACACTCGATTTAAATTGATCTGGCCTTTTATATTTGATATCTAAGACTGAAGATAGCTTATCTCCATACTTAGCTGCATATCCACCTGATGAAAAAGAAAGGTCTCTGATCAAATCCGCGTTGGGAAAAGAAAGACCTTCTTGTTGGCCTGCTCGAATCAATTGAGGTCGATAAATTTCAAAATCATTCACATAGACTAAATTCTCATCGTAATTACCTCCACGTACTTGATACTGGGAACTCAACTCACCACCAGCACCTGAATTGGCTCCTAGTGCGATATGGGGTAATACACTCTCTAGGTTTCCCGATGCTGTGGGTAAACGCTTGAAAGCCTCAGCGTCCTCTCTAATAAAACCATCACTATCCATGGCATCCGCTCGGATTTCTACTTCCACCCCTAAGCCAGCAGGAGTAAGGCTAACATTAAGCGTTCTTTTCTCACCTGATTTAAGTGCAGGAAAGGATTGACTATACTCTTTATAACCTACTCTACTAAAAACTAAATCGAAGCGGCGATTAGGTGGCACATCAATCGAATATATACCCTCTAAATTAGTTTCAGATGCCGTATTCTGTCCTCTAACATAAACGGTAACAAAATCAAGGATTTCCTCTGTTTGTTCATCCACCACACGCCCAGCTATAGTTTGAGCATTCGCCCAATGAAAGGAGCCAAAGAGGAACAGGGCCATTAGAATGATTCTGTACTGCATTAAAAAGGAGTATGGTTTGCTAAACATTAATTTATTGTCCAATATTCTTTAAGCGATCAATAGTATCTATTGGATCTTCTGATTTGAACACCGAACTACCTGCAACCAATACATCTGCACCCGCTTTTAAGATTTCTTCTGCATTTTGGAGACCAACACCTCCGTCAATTTCAATCATAGTAGACAGATTTCGTTCTATGATTCTTGCTTTCAAGGCTTTGATCTTAGCTAAAGTCTGATAGATAAACTTTTGTCCTCCAAAACCTGGATTAACAGACATAATGCAAACCAAATCAGTTTGCTCTAATACATCTTCTAATAAATGAACAGAAGTATGCGGATTGATTGCTACTCCTGCCTTCATACCCAGTGCTCTTATGGCTGAGAGAGTTCTATGTAGGTGTGTACAGGCTTCATAATGCACCGTCAACACATCAGCACCTGCATCCTTAAAGGCTTCTAAATATTGATCAGGATTATCTATCATTAGATGGACATCCAATGGTTTTTGAGCCATCTTTTTCATAGTCTTAACGATGTTCATCCCAAAGGAGATATTCGGTACAAAACTACCATCCATCACATCTACGTGATACCAGTCTGCTCGACTAGAGTTGATCATATCAAAATCCCTTTGAAGATTAGAAAAATCCGCTGCGAGGACTGAAGGTGCGATCAAATGCTTCATAAAGCGTATTAATTTTTCACGTGAATCACGTGTTCTGTTGATAATAAAGGTTTCAATGCTAATCTTAGATATAATTGTGCTGTTGCCAGTACATCTTTTTCACAATACAGACTGATTCGGTCGATATCATTTTCTTCCCAGTATACTCTTCCAACTTCAGATCCATCGATATCATCCTTAGGAGAAGGAAAACCTAAAACGGCGGCTAATAATTTAAGTGAGGTGTAGTTTTTACGATCTCCAAATTTCCACATCTCCATAGTATCAATAAAATGAGCCGTTTCCCAAGGTTTTTTACCCGCCACATCTATGATATTAGGCAAGGGTATACCGTTAACCAGCATTCGTCTGCAAATATAGGGGATATCAAACTCTTTTATGTTATGGCCACAAATATAGGATTTACTTGAATCTGGATAGTATTGATTCAGTAATTCTGCAAAATCTTTTAGTAAAAGATCTTCATCTGGTCCAGCAAAGGACTTGAGTTTAATACTCTTTTGATTGGAAGCTTTATCCAAGAAGACGAAGCCGACAGATATACAGACAATCTTTCCAAACTCCGCAAAAATACCTGCATTATTCGTGTAGGATGCCTGGAGTTCTTCCTCCGTAAAATCTGCGGTCTTAAGTACACTTTTTGCCTTATGCCTCCAAAGCGCTTGCATATCTTCCGGAAGCAGTTCAAAATGTGCTTCACCACTTACACATTCTATGTCCAAGAAAAGAACCCTAGACTCATCTATATTTTTGGTTAACTGCATTTGATAATTCTTTTGAGCAATAGTAAATTATGTATACTGTTAGAATAATAGTAATTTATACTTGCACAATTTAATTGAAAATATTCGTTTATAGGATAGGATAAATTTTTGTCCCTTAAATAACCAAATTCAATAAGATTGAATAAAAAATATTCTTTTTTCGAACATTTTTTGTGCCTAAAACCTATCTCTATTGAATCAAGTAATTAATTTCGCATAATAACATACGGATGAATAGAAACTAAACACCATTTTATAATTTTCTATCACAAAAATGAAATTGTTTTATCATGACTGAGAATCAAAATTTAAATGATAACCCTAATCAGGAAGCGAATCCAAACAAAAAAGTATACGTTGTAGGTGGAGTAATCATCGCAGCGCTATTGGTTCTTTGCCTGACCCTAGCTACGTTTCTAATCAAAGCGAACAATGAAAATGAGTTCATGGAACAAAACAACATGACTCTAACGGAAGACAATGAAAGCCTAGACCAACAAATCAAAGATCTAGAAGTAGAATTTGAAGAACTACTGGCTGAAAACAATGAGGTTAAGAGCCTTAATGATGAGCAAATGGCTGAATTGGAAGCTAAGAAAGCTGAAATCGAAGAGCTTTACAGATATAAGAAAGACTACAGAAGAGCGAAGCAAAAACTAGATGCCCTTAAAGTAGAGGTAAATGGTTACATGGCTGAAATCGCTCTATTGAAGGAGGAAAATTCGAAACTGACAGATGAGAATATGGTTCTAAACTCTGATTTGGAGCAAGAAAGGACTGTAAATACAGAATTATCTGAGGCTAAGGCCATGCTTACTGCAGAAAAAGAGGAGTTGAGCAATAAGAACTCAGGTCTGTCAAAAACAGTGCGTTTTGCATCAGTTATTAAAGTTGAAAATATCGTAGCAACAGGATTTAGATCTAAAGGCAACGGTAAAATGGTAGATCAGAAAAAAGCGAAAAATATTGAAGTATTGGAGCTTTGTTTTGAAACTACTGTAAACGAGGTAACCAATGCAGGTTCAGAAGATTTCCAAATTAGAATCATTACGCCTCAAGGCGAGACGATTGCCAATGATTCCAAAGGTTCAGGTATCTTAACCAACCAGCGCAATAAAGAGCAGATTCGTTACACAACTGTAAAGACCTACGACTATGCTAACGATAAAACAAACCTTTGTATTAACTGGAAGCCTGATGGCGTTTTTGATGCAGGTACATATGCTGTAGAAGTATACAACAAAGGTTACTTGTGCGGTATTGGATCTTTTACACTTAAGTAAAGGATTCCATCCTTAAAAAAGAGGCACTCCGTACTAATGCGGAGTGCCTTTTTTCTTTTACCCTGTTCTGCAAAACAATTTCCTTATTATTCCGTTATTTTTGGCGTATGAATAAAGAAAAGGAAAACTTTATTAATCCCATAGATAAGGACTCTATCACAGAGACTCCTTCTACCCTACCGTATGCGCACGAACGTGGTGGTCAATTGATCAAACCCATAGATAAAGGTAGATTAAAAGGCAATGCTCTAGCTGCCATGTACGAGCAATCTGACATGCAACTAGGTCAAATTAGAGAACAAATAGAGCTACTGGCTAAACAGGCACAAGCTATTCATGACCGAGTGAATATTAGTGAGCGTATTTATCAAGCAGATATGAGTATCAAGCCACTTGTTGGAAGAACCTATTATCTTTACAAAAGACAAAAAGGGCAAGAAATGCTTTCTTTAGTTGCTCCTCAGGAATGGGGGAAAAGCAGTACCTTAGAATATGTTGCATCTGTCAAATTATTAGCCGATCATACTTGGGAAATCCTAAATGATGAATAAATACCTATTTATATCTTTTCTTTATTTATGTGGTATGCAACATATTGCCCTAGCACAAGAATCTGTCATTTGGACGGATAGTACCTTGACTTTTGATTATGGGGACATTGATTATGGTCCAGTTTATCCCCATGAATTCGTCTTCTTTAATAATACTTCGGATACCCTAAGTATTGAAACCATTCGAGTAGATTGTGGTTGTACAGTTCCAGACTGGGAGAACATTTCAATCCCTCCAAAGACGTATGGGTCTATCCTAGTGACATATAATCCAAAAAGGCATGGATACTTTTCTGAAAAGGTTCGAGTCTTTTTTCGAGAGTTAAAGAAGCCTGAAATCCTTAAAGTGAGCGGTTTTGTATTCAAAGAATAAACGCCTGTCTATATTTTAACTCAAAACCAAAAATTTGTTTTAATTTAAGGCGCTATAAGAACTTTCAAATCACATCATACATGGAGATTTTTATTTTTTTACTGATTAGCTATGTTTTATTCAGCATCAGTTGTTATATGTTATTTCCCAAAGCTGATCAAGCTGCTTGGAAAGGCTTAGTACCTGTGCTCAACCTGCTGACACTTCAGGAAATAGTTGGAAGACCTTCTTGGAAAATTATTTATGCATTTGTACCAATAGTTAACATCTTTTACTACACCTCTCTTTGTGTACAAACTGTTCGATCATTCAGGCAATATGAATTAAAGCATACCATTTGGGCTGCCTTTTATTCGCCTGTTATCTTTTTAAGAATAGCAAGAGATCCTAAGATTACTTATAAAGGGCCGAATGAAGTAGAGGAAGAAGCTTACAAAAAAGAAATTGAGGCATTAATCAAAGCTGGGAAGCAAGTAGAAGCTAATAGATTAATTGGGAAATCTCCATACAAGAAAAACCAAGCTAGAGAGTGGGTGGAAGCTGTTGGATTTGCTGTATTTGCTGCAGCTTTTATTCGTATGTTTTTGATTGAAGCTTACACGATACCAACCTCTTCCATGGAGGGTTCATTAAATGTTGGAGACTTCTTATTCGTTTCGAAAGCACATTATGGAATTCGTACACCAAGGACCGTTTTGATGATTCCATTACTTCACAATAGAATTCCAGGAATTAATACCGAGTCTTACATTGAAAGTCCGAATATTCCTGATACTAGATTACCAGCCATCTCTCCAGTAAAAAGATATGACCCTGTTGTATTCAATTATCCGGAAGGAGATAGTGTGTATGTAGATAAGAGAAGGACCTTCAGTATTTACGATGTTAGGCGTGCACCAAATAATCCAACCATCAACCAAATTACAAGAGGTAAAAAGCTAACCACTCGACCGTTAGACAAGAGAGACCACTACATCAAGCGATGTATCGGAATGCCCGGTGATTCCTTAAAAATTGTTGACCGTCAAGTTTATATTGACAATGAAAAGGCAGAAAATCCAGCAAATATCCAATTCCGTTATATGATTCCAAATATCAATGAAATTGAAGGATTGCAATCTGCTAAAGAAAACCTGCGCAAGCAGGGTATCTCCTTAGAAGACATGAATGACTTACAGTACGGTCTTATCGTTCTAAGTGATGAGCAAAAGGCCTATTTACAAGAGATGTTCCCTAAAATGGAAATCAAGCATTTTGATCGGGAGACGCAAAACCAGTTCCAAATTCCGAGTCCAAATACCTTCCCACATGATGGAACCAACTCCAAACAATGGGATAACGACAACTTTGGACCAATCTATATTCCTCAAGCTGGCGCGACTGTAGCCTTGACTAAAGAAAGTTGGCCGTTTTATGAGCGAATCATTGATGTGTATGAAGAAAACGATGTGATTAGAGAAAAAGATGGTAGTTTTAGAATCAACGGAGAAATTGCTGACTCCTACACATTCAAAATGAATTACTACTTCATGATGGGGGATAATAGACATAATTCTGAAGACTCTAGAATCTGGGGATTTGTCCCTGAAGATCACATCGTGGGTAAACCATTGTTTATATTCTTCTCAACCCGTGAAGGGTCTATGGGTAATGGTATTAATTTCAATAGAATCTTCAAATCAGCTTCTGAAATGTAGAAACATTTCAACCAATTGCATATAAAAAGAGATGCTGTAAAGTGTATTTACAGCATCTTTTTTATTTTTATGCAGACCAAGTACATTCAAATGAGTTCAAGAAGCAAAAGAAACATAAAACGTAAGTCTGGTATTGCAAGATCAGCCACTTTAGGTGGTCTTATTTTACTCGTAACTGGCGTGGCGCTTTGGCTCCTTTTTGAGACCAGATGCCTACTAGATTCCACTCAAGAAAACATTGATCTTTATGTTGAATTAGTAGATAGTAATACAGAAGGACAGAATCAAGAAGCTATTGAACTCCTAGTCAATCATCCTTATGTTAGCTTAGGTTCTGTGGAATTTATGCCTAAAGAAGAAGCCATAAAAGCTTTTGAAGAAGAGTTAGGAGAAGATTTAGATCAGTTGGGTATGACCAACCCTTTACCCAATATTATAAGTTTTAATTTACAACCGACTTATCTAGCTGAAGATAGCATTCAACTATTCAAAGCGCAAATAGAAGCAAGTCCGTATATACAAGAGGTGCTTTATCAAGAAAATATGTGGTCCACCCTAGGGGATCATTTTCAATCACTTAATATTATTGCACTTGGCTTGTGTATTATGTTCCTCGCTGTTGCCTTTTTCACTATATCCAGTACTATCAGAATTTTGATGTCTAATGATCGATTTATTATTAGAAATATGGAATTAGTTGGAGCAAGTAGATCATTTATCCAAGCTCCATATTTAAAAAAAGGACTACTCGCCGGATTCATTAGCAGTGGGATAGCAATAGCTGGAATTCTAGGTGTTCAAAACCTGGTTGCTAGTCAACTTGGAGTGGAGGGCTTCTGTTCCGATAATATTTTATTACTAATGATTGTTATTTTTGTGGGTCCGTTTATTAGTTTTGTATCGAGCTACGCAGCGGTTCAAAAATACTTGAATGCAGAGGTAGATGAGCTTTATAAAAATTAAGAGATCATGAGCAAAAAGAAAGTTGTAGTTAAAAAGAAAACTTCAGAGCCTAAACAAATGCTATTCAATAAGCAAAATTATCTATTGATGGCAGCAGGGGGTGCATTAGTTTTACTAGGCATTCTTTTAATGTCTGGAGGTGCTCAAGAAGCAACCCAATGGAATGCTGATGAGATCTATTCATCTAGAAGGACTATTCTGGCGCCAATCGTAATTCTTGGTGGTTTAGGAGTAGAAATCTATGCGATTTTCAAAAAATAAGCCCGCATGTCAAAACTTGTGGAAGCAATCATTCTTGGGATTATTCAAGGTCTCACAGAATTCTTACCTGTAAGTAGCAGTGGCCACCTCGAACTGGCCAATGCCCTACTTAAAAACAATCAACTCGGAGAAGAAAATATGCAAATGACTGTAGTCTTGCACTTTGCTACAGCATTAAGTACCCTAGTGGTGTTTCGAAAAGATGTAGGTGAAATTTTAAGTGGTCTTTTTGATCGTTCTGATCGTACTCAACTTCATTTTTCACTAAAAATCATATTATCAATGATCCCAGCAGCTGTTATAGGAGTGGCTTTTGATGATGTGTTAGACCAACTATTTACGGGCAATATATTACTGATAGGTGCTATGCTTTTAGTTACCGCCCTTTTACTATTCTTAGCAGACAAGGCTAAATCCACTGGAAAGTCAGTTAGCTGGACAGATGCCTTTATTATTGGGATTGCCCAAGCAATAGCCATTTTACCGGGTATTTCTAGATCTGGAGCTACTATATCTACTTCAGTTTTACTTCAAATAGATCGATCCAAAGCCGCTCGCTTTTCCTTCTTGATGGTGGTACCGCTTATACTTGGAAAGATGGCAAAAGATTTACTTGATCCAAGCTTTTTTAGCCAAGGTCAGTCATTGCTTTATTTGTCAACTGGCTTCTTTGCTGCCTTTTTCACTGGTCTTTTTGCCTGCAATTGGATGATCAGACTTGTCAAACAAAGTAAATTGGTTTATTTTGCAATTTACTGCGCAATGGTAGGAATCATAGCGTTAGTGATTTATTCGGTTTGATAGTATTATCAAATCTTATTTTTAACCAATTTATTGCTTGATGAATAGTGATGATTCACAACCTCCCTCACCCGAGAGGAGTATGGACTTCAAAGCTGGTGAAGTTCTTCTAATCGATAAACCACTCGATTGGACTTCCTTTGATATTGTTAATAAGATTAGATATCGCCTAAGAAAGGTTTTAGGCATCAAAAAAATAAAAGTTGGTCATGCAGGAACATTAGATCCTCTAGCCACTGGTTTATTAATTATTTGTACCGGTAAAGCCACTAAAACCATCCATGAGTACCAAGGTATGGAGAAAGTCTATACAGGTACTGTTCGATTAGGTGGTAGTACAGCATCTTTCGATACAGAAACGGAAGTTGATCAAGAATATCCATTTGATCATATTACGTTAGAGCAGGTTGAGCAAGTCATTCAAGAACAATTCATGGGAGAAATTGAACAAGTTCCTCCTGTTTTTTCCGCTATCAAAGTAGACGGTGTTCCATTGTATAAAAAGGCCCGAAAAGGACAACAAGTAGATATCAAATCCAGAAAGGTTATCATCTATGACTTTCAGATCACTCGATTTGAGCTTCCAGAAATGGATTTTAAAATTACCTGTAGTAAAGGAACATATATCCGATCTATTGCTAACGACATTGGATTAGCTTTAAATTCTGGTGGTCATCTAGCTGCACTTAGAAGAACACACATCGGTCAATATGCAGTGGACGATGCCTTTGAAATTGAAAGCTTTTGTAATTGGTTAGAGCATGAATATGTTCCGCTTCCTGATTCTAATCAATAAGGTGTTGTACATGTAATGCATCTAATGTTGAGTTAGGACCTGGACAAAGGTCAAAAGCATTGGTATCAAAAAGTATATGGTCAGCATGCTGATTATTTGCACATAATAGGTCAAAAATCCGCCAGTATAGGTTGTAATCTAATTCATTAACTTCTCCGACTTCCAATGATTTACTAGCTGTATAGTTTCTCAATCCTGAATCAAAGCTTAAATCGACACTGTAGCATTCATTGTGATGTGCTTGGTAGTAGGCATCTTCTAAAACTTGAGGGATATCTACCACTAAAGCCTTTTGCATGTCCTCTGGTGATTCCTTAAATACCTTTCTGGAGAATTCATTTCCAACTACCCAATCACTAAACTCTTCTACAATGACCATTTTTATAGTAGGATCAATGGCTGCATAAGTCTCCAATCTTCCTCCTGAAAGTCGAGAGGTTCCAGGTGCGCAGAGTAAAGCAACTGTTGGCTTAGGAATGTCAAATGAAGCAAAATGAACCATATATTCCGAAAGGATGGTGCCTCCATAAGAATGCCCCACATAAAAAACCTGATCGACTGAATGTATACCTTCCATTTCTTTCAGGTCCTTTAATGCTGTTCTTATACCTTCGGCAGCATTTTCAGCAAACTTGTTTGGACGAGGAAAGAATACATTGTATTGGTACCTTGGAAAGATGACAACATATTGTTGTTGTACCAAGTGTCGTATCCAATGTCCATAAATCATTGGATTATACCCCCCGTATCCATGTAAGAAAACCACTACTTTATCGGAAGAAACTTTTTGGCCCTTTGCCTTGTACATCCAATAACCAGTTGCCTTTTTAGATACATCAATTACTTCTATTGCTGCATCTGGAATGGTATAATCTATGTCTGTAATAGAAGAAACTGCAACAAAAGGGTATCCCTGCGCTTGGCTCCACACAGCTTGTATTTGACCTATAGTCAAGAAAAGTACTAAACCCAAGCTGCACATAGATGTTTTCATTTTGTAAATTTGCAATTAATTCGTTTGACCATTTAACGGAAGAGTGAATTGTAGTATTATTGTATTTGCTTAAGCTAACACATCAAATCCAAAATTGGTCGTCTGGCATTAAATAATTATGAAGTATTCAATAGGTGTATTAGGATCTGGAAGTTTTGGAACAGCGATTGCTTCCCTTGCTGCACATAACAGCGATATACTTCTATACAGTAGGCATACGTCTGTGATTGAGGAAATCAACACTACACATAGTCATTTAGGCTACAAGCTTTCACCTAATATAAAGGCTATTGATTCCCTAGAGGAATTAGCTCAATCGTGTAAACTCATCTTTCTGGCTGTTCCATCAGCTAATTTTAGGGAGATGATGAAGGCATTTGCCCCCTATCTTAGTCCCGAGCATTTTCTAATACACTGTACCAAAGGCTTTGATACTAATTTTGAATTAGATGGGAATACAGAACTAAACATTAATCGATCAGATTTTCATTTGATCAGTGATGTCATCAAACAAGAATCTTCTGTAATTCGTATTGGAGTGCTGTCTGGACCGAATTTAGCGAAAGAGATCATGGTCGGTAAGCCTACTGCTTCTGTTATATTTTCTGATTTCGATGAAGTTATCTCAGCTGGAATCAAAGCCTTATCCTCGGAATACTTTGCCGTGTTCGGTTCTTATGAAATGGTGGGAGCTGAAATTGCAGGTGCTCTGAAAAATGTAATTGCCATTGGAGCAGGCATTTTAAAGGGAAAAGAGTTAGGCAAAAATATTGAAGCAGTATTGATCAATCGAGGAATGGTTGACATGATAGCATTAGGTCAAAAATTAGGAAGCACACCAAAAGCTTTCCTTGGAACGGCGGGTATGGGAGATCTAATCTGTACGGCAACATCAAAAGATAGTCGAAACTATAAGTTTGGCCTACTATTAGGATCTGGTAAATCTATTCCAGAAATTCTAGATGAAACGGATGAATTAGCTGAGGGCTATCGTACCGCCTGGATAGTGGAAGGATTGAGCAAGTCACTAGGCATTACCTTGCCTATTTTTAGTACCATTTACAAGGTACTTTATAAGGACTACCCTATTGATTCAGCTATCAAGTTTCTGATGAAATTCCCGAACTACACCGATGTAGATTTTATTTAATAGCGTTCCTTTCCGATTCGTTGAATGCTGAATAGTCCTGCCCGAATAATAATCCAGATGTGCGCAATAGCAGTTTGGACAAGTCCGAAATGCGTAGCCAAGACTTTGAATCTGCTTTGCATGGATCGTTTAAAGTAGGTTTTCGACAAGCCCCCTTGCAAGTAATTCGCCAGAATAAAATCTGTTTTTTGAATGGTAGTACTTGCCTTTAAACACTTGATAACCCAATCAATATCTGCTACTAATCCATAGCTGAAATCGTATTTAGGAGCCAGACTTTTGCGAACCAAAATACCTTGATGACAAACAACCATTCCCCAACGCATGGATGTCCAAGATAAGTTTTGGGGTAATTTTTGAGTAGTTAATTCAGACCGGGTACCTAAGGCTTTTCTTATTTCATTGACTAACATAACTTCCCCATAAATGATATCCGTATCTGGATGTATCGTTTGAATTAATTTGGGAAGAGTATCCGTACCATAAATGGTATCTCCTGCATTCATAAACCAAATCATTTGCCCATCTGCAAACTCCATACCTTTATTCATGGCATCATACAATCCTCCATCGGGCTCTGAAATAAATCGATCAATGGTTGGGTTTGATTCAAGGTAAGCTACAGTCCCATCACTGGAAGCACCATCTATCACGATATATTCTACTCCAGGGCATTTTTGTTTTGCCACAGATTCCACCGTGCCTTTCAACAAATCTAAGGCATTGAAGCAAACGGTTATTATGCTCAGTTTGATCTCCTTTTCTTGCATAAGTGCTAAGCTAAAGCATTTTTTTTGAAAATATATCCCTGTATTTATCCTTTGTGTTTTGTCGATTAAGTATATTTTGCCAACCATTAAGACATTCAAGCTTCATTAGATATGGACTATTTTAAGAAGAACGTACTACCTCACTTGCTTGCCGTTGCAGTTTTCGCAGTGATTGCTATACTTACATTTAAGCCAACTATTGAGAGTCCTGCCAAGGAACTCTTTCAATCGGATAATATACAGGCCGAAGGAAATGCTGGGGAGATCAAAAAATATGATAGAGAAAAAGGTGAATGGCCCCTATGGACTAATGGAGTCTTTGGTGGAATGCCGAGTTATCAGATCAATTATAAGTCTAAGAGTTTATTGAATCATATTTACCGGGCCTTCCTATTTGGTAACGGAGCTAAGCCACCCATCACCTCCCTCCTATTATTGATGGCAGGTATGTACTTACTCCTCATCACTATTGGTCTAGATTGGCGACTCAGTATTTGCTTGGCGGCAGGATTCGGATTTACATCTAACTATATGGATCTGTATCAAGCGGGGCACTCTACAAAATTGATTGCTATAGCTTATCTAGCGCCAAGTTTAGCCGGAATACTCCTGACCTATCGGGGTAAATTGTTGTTGGGAGGAAGCATGACTGCTCTTTTCTTAGGCTTACAACTTTTTGCCAACCACTTTCAGATCAGCTTTTACTTCCTAATTGTTTGCCTGTTTATAGGTGCCGTATACCTTGCTGATGCTATCAAGCAAAAAGAACTACCTGCATTTGCAAAGCAAACAGGTGTAATCTTTTTGGCTGGCATTATGGCCCTAGGAGCTAATTTGGGCAAAATTTGGACGACTAAAGAATATGCAGAAGAAAGTATAAGAGGTAAATCAGAATTGACTTCCAAACAGAACTCCTCTGGATCAGTAGCTGGAGAAGATGGCCTATCTAAAAGCTATGCTTTTGATTTCAGTATGGGTATCAATGAGTCTATGACATTTTTGATTCCTGATTACATAGGAAGTAGTTCTTCAGAATTATTTTACAATGACAAGGATTCAGAGAGTTATAAAGTATTGAGAAGTCTTAGGAATCCTCAACTTGCAGAGCAATTACGTGGTGTCACTGCTCAATATTGGGGTAAACAGCGCTTTGTTGGAGGTCCTATTTATATGGGTGCAATTGTTTTATTCCTAGCTATATTAGGTGTTGCCCTTTTGAAGGATAAAAATAAGTATTGGTTGGCAGCTGCAGCGCTTTTCACAATGATGCTCAGTTGGGGATCAAACTTTGAAGGACTCAATTACTTCTTATTCGATAATGTGCCTTTGATGAACAAGTTCAGGGCAGTTTCAATGGCCTTGAACATTACTGCTTTTGTTTTGCTCATCTTGGCTGCATGGACATTGAAAGACTTTTTTACCGAAAAATATAGCAAACAAGAAAAGCAAAAAGCGCTATACATAGCAGGAGGAGTGATTCTAACTTTCCTTTTGGGTGCTATTTTCTTAAGTGATCCAACAGGATTGAATACTAATATTAAATCTCAACTGAATCAAGCTATAGGTGCAGGGTCAACTAAAGCTATTGAAGACGCTTTAATTGCCGATAGAAAAGCATTGATTACAAGTGATGCGATGCGAAGTTTCCTATTAGTGGGTAGTGTTTTTGGGATCATGTTCTTTAGCCTTAGAAAGAAAACTTGGAATTCACTATATGTAGGATTAGCCATTGCCTTTTTAGCTGGAGTTGATATTATTGGTGTAGGATCGAGAGCAATTGACGAAAGCGATTTCCAATTGAAATCCAACATTAGTAGCCAATTCTCCACGCCTAAGCCAGTAGATCAAAAGATACTTTCCGATACGGATCCACATTTCAGAGTATTGGATTTAAGGTCTTCACCTTTTGCAAACTCTGCCGCCTCCTATTTCCACCATTCTATGGGTGGATATCATGCAGCCAAGATGATGAAGTTTCAAGAGATGACTGAATATTATCTGAATGATGTGCAGAATAGCCTGCCGCTATATGGCATGTTTAATGCCAAATATATTATTCAAGATAATGAGCAAGCAAGTATGAATCCTTTCGCACTGGGTAATGCTTGGTTTGTAGACCAAATCAATACCGTAGCTAACGGAGATGAGGAAATGGCCGCATTAGCTAACTTGGATCCTGGGAAAGAGGTTGTTGTGCAATCTAAAAATGCAGCGGGCATTGAAAATTGGCAACCTAGTCCAGATGCACAACGCTCTATTAAACTGACCAGTTATCATCCAGATGAATTAGTGTATGAGTACTCAGCTTCTACTGATCAATTTGCCGTTTTCTCAGAAGTATATTATCCACCTTCAAAAGGTTGGAAGGTGTATCTGAATGGAGAACCATTTGAAGATTTCACCCAAGTAAACTTCATTTTAAGAGGACTGAAATTACCGGCAGGACAGCATCAAGAACTTAAAATGGTTTTTCATCCAAAAGCATATTACACTGGTGAGACGGTGGCACTGATATTTTCTTGTCTAATTGTTGTAGGATTAGGAACTGGGGTTTATCTGGAGAATAAGAAATAAATAAATTATTAATCAGTAATTTTCAGCAGGTCAGCTAAAATTTTGTTCCAAGACAACCAAAAAAAGGTAGAAACAGGCTCTATAACTTTAATTCAGAATAAATAAAAAACTATTGCTTACCTTATAGGATAGAATTCTATTAAAGCGTATACCGAAGAATTTAAAAACTATGGGGGCAAGAAAACTAATATTAGGTGCTATTTGCATTTTAATTAGCGTACACTCGCATGCTCAGTTGCAACCAATGGGAACTGCAACTGCAGATGCAACAAATACATGTTTTACCCTAACACAAAATGTTGGTAACAGTGCTGGTGCTGTATGGGAACAAACTCCTATAGATTTGAATCAGTCATTTACCCTAGATTTTACAATGAATCTTGGCTGTAATGATGGTTCTGGAGCAGATGGTATTGTTTTCACCTTACATAACAATCCAAATGTAATAGGAAATACAGGGGGTGCAATTGGATATAATACTTTAAACCCTTCCCTGACTATTGAATTTGATACCTGGCAAAATTCCGATAGAAATGACCCCACTTATGACCATTTGGGATTAATGGTTGATGGAAACGGAAACCACAATAATGATTTAGTTGGACCCATTCAAATCAGTGCCACTTCAGCCAACGTTGAGGATTGTAATGATTATGTAGTCAAAATAGAC
>CAJXMP010000003.1 GCA_913056515.1 uncultured Lewinella sp. | reverse complement strand
ATAAAAAGTTGGCTAAACCTGAACAAAACAGTTCTGGTGTGCATCCTAATTCATTGAAGATTAGGTACTTGAATGGAGAGGAGCTTGATTATACACAACTATTTAGGCCGCTCAAGCGAAAGGTGAAAATACCTGGATTGACATTTTTAAATCGTGGTTGCTGGGTATACAAGAATGAGGTTTTCAATAATGCAATTAGAATAACCAAAAATCTTACTCACCCTTTCTTAAAATCTTACTTTACAATTCCTGGAGATGAAATGGGCCATCATTTTACAGGAAAAATAGATCTGCAAGAACATCCATGGCTCCATGGGCATCAACTATTTGGACAAGTAGTATTCCCTGGTTCAGGTATTCAAGAGTTGGCCATGTTTGCTGCTAAAGAGTTGCTTGAAACGGGTACACCAGTAAAAGAGCTAAAAATTATTAGTCCATTATATCTTTCAGGGACAATTAATTTATGGCTTCAATTAAAGAAGATTAAGGAAGGGAATTACGAAGGGAACGTGTATTCACGAATGGAAGAAGGCGACTGGGTTCTTAATTCAACATTTCAGCTTATTAATACACCTATTCAAGAGCCAACATCCTTCACTTTTTCAGTAGGGAATACACTTTCTATCACAAAGTTTTACGCAAGTTGTAAATCAATAGGAATTCAGTATGATGATACTTTTGCAAAATTGGAGAAGGTCATTGTTCAAGGGAATAAGCTTTATGGTTTTTTAGGAGAATTTCCTGAGCATGGAAATTTCTTAATTTCTCCAGACATTCTTGATAATTGCTTTCAGGTTTTAGGCGTCTGGTTGCTGGATCAATTTGGACCACAAGCTTTTGTTCCTGCTCAAATTGGTATTTCTTTTATTTATAGAAAGCCCAAAAGCAAGGTAAAAGTAGTCGTGGAACTTCCCGAACATCGAGGACAAAATTCAATAGCTGTCTCCATTAGAGTATATGACGGTCATGGGCTCTGCGCTCTTTTCGAAGACTTTACGGTTGTTAAGGTTGATGAAAATTCAATAATAAAGCCTCATTATTTTTCAGAGCTTCCTCTTCACACTTTATCTTGGATTCGTGATGAGCTTCCTGTGACTTCAACAAGTAGCTTGAGCCTTCCGTCCTTTAATTTCAAATTTGAAGATAAAAAGCTGTTAAATCGTTCAAGGAACACACTGCAAGCACTCGAAGTGCTTGCTTTGGACTTTGTTGCTGATATTTTCATCAGACTTGGATTTCAAGAATGGCAAGGCCAACAAGTATTAAAGTCGGACTTGATCCGGAAACTAAAGATTAGCTCGAAGCACGAAAAGCTTTTTGGAAGATTATTAGAAATGGGATTAGAAGCCCAATGGTTTCAAAAAAAGGGTCGATTTTATGAGATTCAAACGTTACCTGATGTCATGGTGGATCACTCAATTCAAAAATTCCAAGACTCTTTTCCACATGCTTCAATGGAATTAGAAGTTGTTAAAAGGTGTGCCCAAAATATCCCGGCAATTCTCCTTGGCGAAAAGGACGCCTTGGAAGTTTTATTTCCAGGTGGTTCTACTAAGTTGATATCTGAGTTTTATGATAGCGACCCATTTCGCATCATGTATAATATTTGCCTTGAGTCATTTAAGGAATGGCTCAATTTTAATAGCAGTGCAAGGACATTTAGAATTCTAGAAATTGGAGCGGGAACAGGAAGTACGTCGAAACACTTACTGCCCCTTCTCACTGATTATGATGTGCAATATGATTATACAGATATTTCACCTTTGTTTCTGTCTGATGCGCGTGAGAAGTTTAAAGAATATGCATTCGTTAATTATAAAACATTAAACATTGAGGAACCTCCACAAGAACAAGGGTATGAACTTAATTCTTATGATCTTATCATCGCGTCTAATGTCCTTCATGCAACAAAAGATTTAAATAATACTTTCGAAAAGGTTTTAAATTTAATGAAACCCGGCGGAGCGCTATTTATGCTTGAAGGAATCAAGGCAATGAAGTGGATTGATTTGATATTTGGCCTCACAAGTGGTTGGTGGTTGTTCGAAGATCGGCACCTCAGAAAAAGCCATGCAACTTTGAATATTAATGACTGGAGGCATTTCCTATCAAACTCAGGCTTTGATCATATCCAATTTCTTGAGCCCAGCTACAAAGAGGTTTCTTCTTCTGGCCAGGCAGTGATTTGGGCACAAAAAATAGTAGTTCAGGATGTTAAAAGAGCAGCTGTTCAATGGGTGTCAAATGAATCAATCTCTAAAGGGCTTAGTGATCTTAAAGAAGATGCATTTGCAATTGCTATTGAAAGCAATCAAGAAGCTTTGGTAGACGTGGATGCACATGTCGATGTTTTAGTTCAATTAATAGATAAATTGAAATATTTAGATCAACTTGATCCTCAAAATAAAAACCTATTCCTTTTTTATACAATTAAGAACAGCCAACAAATAATTGGTTTTTGGCGAGTACTTCAAAATGAGTGGCTGGAATGGAATATTAATTTAGTAATTACCGATGATCTCGATGATGCGATTGTTCAAAACGAGATTGCTCATGCTCAAAAAGGAGAGTGCTCAAAATACAAAGACGGCCAGCGAAAGATATTAAGACTCGTAACAGAAAGGCTGAATTTAGGAACGCCCTTAGATTTCAATAATAAAAAAGTAATAATTACAGGCGCGAGTGGTGGCTTAGCTCGAATATTGATAAAATGGCTACTTGAAAAAGGAGTTCGTAAAATATTAGGAGTTTCAAGATCTATTCGATCCGATTTGATTAAGGACATCAGGGTAACATATGAAAAGTCTGATGTTTTAGATTGGAGAACTGATGAGGATTTAGAAGACTACTTTGCCATTTTTCACTTAGCAGGCTCTATTTCTAATCAAATGGTACTCAATCAGGATAAGAATACACTTTCTTCTGTTTTAAAGCCGAAAATAGAAGGAGCGATGAAAATGAGAGATATAGCACTACAGAACCAAATTCCTCATGTATTTCATTTCTCTTCATCTGCGGCGTGGTTAGGCACTTCAGGCCAATCTAATCATGCATATGCCAATTACCATATGACCGGAATCAATAAAATAGAACAATTAAATGAGATTTCAATTCTTTGGGGTGCATGGAATGGTGCAGGCGCAATTAAGAATTATCAAGCTGAATCATGGGTACATAGGATTGGAATGAAAACCATTAATCCGGAAGAAGGGCTTAAGACATTGGATAAGATTTTAGCCTCAAGTCATGAAGAAATAGGCGTATTTGAAATTGATTGGGGGAAATATCAAACCGTCATGCAACGCACCCCTTTCATTCAGGATCTTGTTAATGGACAGCTTCAGTCTCAAACCCATACCTCAGAGGTATCCCCGGCAAGCTTTACAAGTATTGAAGAGGTCATTGATTGGCTAGAGCTTCAATTAAGTCTTACATTAGGATACCAGCAAAAGCAGGTATTTGATACAGATTCTGGGTTTTTCGATTTGGGGCTAGATTCACTTACAGCATTAGATTTTAAGAAGAACATAGAAAGAGAAGCAGCTGTTAATCTCCCCTCGACTTTAGTTTTTAAATATCCTACCATAAACCAACTAGCAATCTTTCTTTATGCCGAAAAGCAAGCCTTATCTTCAGATAAGCAATCTCATTCGAAACATGAATCTGGAGCAGTAGAATTTATTGATGAGGAGTTCAATAGTATGATGGATGAAATCTGACCAACTTACCCCATTGGAAAAGGCGGCTTTATTAATTAGCAATCTTAAAGCTAAAGTGTCTTTACTCGAATCAAGAGAGGGAATCCACGATGTTGCAGTTGTGGGTATTGGTTGCAAACTGCCAAAGGGCTTATCTAGTCCCGAGAAACTGTGGGAAGGCTTATTAAGTTCTATTGACACAGTAGAGCCATTGCCCAAAGGTAGATTCGGAACCTTAGCTGAAGAGGATTATATGGGTTCATTCGTGCAGGATATCGATCAATTTGACGCCTCTTTCTTTGGTATTTCGAATAGGGAAGCGACCGCTATGGATCCGCAGCAGAGGTTGTTGCTACAAACAAGTTGGCATGCTCTTGAAGATGCAGGAATGATACCTTCCGCTTTAAAAGGAACAAAAACAGGCGTTTTTATAGGTGCTATGAATTATGACTACAGCGAGTGGTCCTATACTCCCGAGGATATAGATATTTATACAGGTACCGGCACTTCAAATAGTATTTTATCAGGAAGACTTGCACACTTTTATGACTTCAAAGGACCAGCATTAACGATTGACACGGCATGTTCTTCAAGCCTTGTTGCTATACATCAGGCAGTTAAGTCCCTACAGACAAATGAAAGTGAACTATGTATGGTTGGTGGGGTAAATGCCATACTTTCTCCTACTCTATTTCGTATAGAGTCTGTTAATAATATGCTAGCGAAAGATGGAAGGTGTAAGACTTTTGATGAAAATGCTGATGGATTTGTAAGGGCTGAAGGATGTGGGGTAGTTATTTTAAAACCTTTGGAACGTGCCATTAGTGATGGTGATCGAATCTATTGTGTCATCAAAGGTTCTGCAGTCAACCATGATGGTCGGAGCTCAGGAATTATGGCACCTAATCAATCTTCTCAAGAGGTCTTATTGAAAACAGCACTTGAGGATTCAAAGCTAAATGCAGATGACATATCATTTGTTGAATGTCATGGCACAGGTACGCGTCTTGGTGACCCAATTGAAGCCACTGCAATTCAAAATGTCTATAGGTCGCAATCTGACAAGCCGCTTTTTATAGGTTCTCTAAAAACTAATATGGGGCACCTTGAAGGCGCTGCAGGAATCGGGGGATTTATAAAACTTGCTCTCTCTTTATACCATCAGACAATTGCCCCTTCAATTCATTTCAGTCAAGCTAATTCCCTTATTAATTGGGAACATGTAAGTGTTGCCACCAAGCCCATTAAGCTTGATCATACTAAACAATCAGGAGCAGTGAACTCCTTTGGTTTCAGTGGGACCAATGCTAATGTCATAGCAAGCACATATCAGCATCCTATTACAACTCAGAGAATCACTAATTCACTGCCTATTTTAGTTTCTGCAAAAAGTGAAGGGGCTTTATCTGAGATGGTTCGCCATATAGGAGAAGTGAAACTGAGTCCACAACAAAAGAACACCTTAGCCCTTAAAAGATCTCATTTCTCATATTGCAAGCTATTTTTTAATGAGAAATCAATCGATAGCCACCCTGGGACTATTAAAGAGGTGCTTTGGAATAAAATACAACCTCCGGTTTATTTTTTGTTTAGTGGACAAGGAGCCCAATTTGAAGGAATGGGCAGAGTTTTGTATGAAAAAAATTCGGTCTATAGAAAATATCTGAATTATTGTGATAAAATTTATCATGCTCTCACAGGTGATAGCTTATTGTCATTAATTCATGATTCAGATCTAGATTATTTATCCCATACTCGGAATACACAGGTGGCCATTTTTTCTGTTTCTTATTCTATAGCTAAATGTTGGGAAAAGCATGGAGTCAAACCAAAAGCACTCATTGGGCATAGCCTTGGAGAATGGGCTGCAGCTTGTTTTTCTGGAATGCTTGAGTTACAAGATGCTATAGCGCTTATTATTAAAAGGGGTGAATTGATGGAAGGTGCCCCGTCTGGAAAAATGATAGCGGTGAAATCCTCATTAACCAGCTTAGAAGAGTATGAGCAGTTTTATAAATTAGATATAGCTGCGATTAATGGTAATAAGCAAATTGTTGTTTCGGGTTCTAGTTCTGATATCGATTCTTACAAAATCTTTTTACGGAATAATAATATCTTATACAAAGAGGTAAATGCATATCATGCTTTTCATTCAAGATTAATGGATCATGTAGCGCAAGAATTTCAATCCGAAGTTGACAAAATCACTTTTTCCGAAGGAAACTACCCAATTGTATCTAACCTAAATGGCGAAAATATTTCAATTGAAGCCATTAGGAATGGTTATTGGTCAAAGCAAATTAGAAATACAGTCCAATTTGTTGATTCACTGCAAGCAGTCGAAGAATCGGCTATTTTAATTGAAACCGGGCCAGGAACTACCCTTATTTCCCTTGCAGCTAAAGAAATTAAAAACGTAAGTCATTCAATTCCTGGATTCGCTACAATTAATCATCCTAATTGCTTTTTTGATTCCTTTTCTTATTTGTTCGAGCGGGGATATTCCATGGATTTATCGCCTTTCTTTGAAGAAGTAGATCCAAGAACAGTAAGTGCCCCATTGTATGCATTTGATAAAGAGCGGTTTTGGATTAGAGATAAAGTAGAGTACTCACTCAATAGATTAGAGAGTCAAACCAATCAAGCTAAAGTTCTATTTCGAAAATGGCAACAAATCAAGGATAGTGAGATTGAAGATTCTGATGTCCAGAACAGTAAAACCTGGAAAGTCAATTCTCGGATTTGGCATTCTGATATGGACGAACACTATCTTGAGTTTATACATTTTTTGAATCATCAAAGAGCCACTTTAAAAAACCTTTTTTTAGATCTTTCTGAAGTGGCAGAGGCGTGGAAGGATAATTATACTTTTGCTTTTATTGGTTGTTTACAATCTTATTTCCTAGAAAAGAAAGGTGTAATCTTCAATCTTGTATTCCTGTATGATGACTCTTGCAACTACCAGCCTGCTAATAACGGCCAATTTGGTATTTATAAATGTAAGAATGGTGAGATAGTTGAACTTAAGTATTTTGAAAGACCTAGTAATATAGTTGCTAGGATGCCAACTATTTCCCAAGATAAAACATACATTATTACGGGTGCTTCGGGCTCACTTGGATTACACTTTATAGAGTATTTATTTGAGCAGAACGTACAAGAACTCTATCTTCTTGGGAGGAGACCACTGGACAAACTTTCTTCGCAGCATAAGAGGTGGGTCAATAAGTTTAAAGAAGATGGTAGGAAAATAGAGTATCATTCAGCAGATGCCGTTTCGGATAATCTCTTCGAAACTATTTCAAGGCCAGCAGGAGGCTTTTTCCACCTTGCTGGCACTTACACGAATTCAGCTTCAGAAAGCTTGGAGCTAAGTGAAGTTCAAAATGTTTTCGATCCCAAAATCAATCTTACAAAACTTATCTATGACAGGGCTTTAGCACTCAATGCAGATTTCCTCATGATAGCTTCATCTGCCGTTACATTGACAGGTGCCCCCATGCTTACTCATTATGCTTTCGCAAATGGATGGATGGATGGATTTACAGAAAGAAAGGTAGATATGGATATTATAAGTTTTGCCTGGGGGGGATGGAAAGGTAGTAATATGATGCGGGAATCTTCAAATGAAGTATTTCAAAACGAATGGGGCTTTAAAGCTATAGAGCCTAATGAAATGTTATCTGCTTTTCAAAATGGCATCCCGGGATATCAGGCCGTTCTTAGCATTGACTTTGACCGGTTCTTTGCCCTGGCACCACAAATGCAAGGATTTAAGCCTTTTTTAGACTTTGTTTCAACTCAAAAAGAATCAGAAAGACCTGTTATTCATAATCTAGACGTTCATACCATCGAAGACTTTTTAAGGGATGCTTTAGCTGAAATTTTAAAAGATGAACCGGAGAATCTTGACTTTAGAAAGCCATTTGAGGAAATTGGATTCAATTCATTACTTGCAATAGAATTATCTAATAAAATCAACAGTGTATTTGGATTAAGCTTGCCTTCGACAATTATTTATGCTCATCCTTCTCCAGGAGTATTGCTTGAATTTTTAATTGATGAAATTATCCCTAATGAAGAGACGGCAGACGAAGACGAACTATTAGAGCTTCAGCGACTACTAGATGAGAAACTTAAGTCAGGAAAAGGATGAATGAAGCTCAAATAAAAAAATTGCTTAAAAGAGCCTATGAGCGAATTTCTCATTTGGAACAAGAGCTAGAAGCTCCAGTATCCATGGGAGAAACCGATATTGCTATTGTTGGAATAGGATTAAGGTTTCCGAGTGTAAATTCCTTAGAGGATCTTCATCAAGTACTTGTTACTGGGAAAAGTCTAGTAAAAGAAGTACCCAGAGGCAGGTGGGATATAGAGAAATGGCTGGGAGGTAAAAATGAAAAAGCTAAGGCATATACTTTCGCAGGATCATATTTAGAAGAAATTGATCAATTTGATCATCACTTTTTTAATATTCCTCCAGAGGAGGCTCAACATACAGACCCTCAGCAAAGGATGTTATTGGAGTTATCGGTTGAGGCTGTACAAAATGCTGGTTTATTATTAGAAGACTTAAGTGGCTCTTCAACAGGTGTTTATATTGGAACAGTAAATTCAGGTTTTGATGAGCTTATTTCCATAACGCCTACCGAATATTCTCCTACAGGAAGTATTGTTGCATCTGCTGCCGGGAAAATAGCTTATAAACTTAATCTGAAAGGACCTGCTATCAGTCTAGATACAGCGTGCTCCTCCTCTTTAACGGCAATTCATATTGCTAGCAATAGTCTGCTCAACCAAGAAATAGATTATGCTTTAGCTGGGGGGGTAAACCTTATTCTTAGTCCTAAGGGTCATATTGGTTTTAGTCAGTTAGGAGCTATTGCTGAAGATGGTCGCTGTAAGACTTTTTCAGATAATGCAAATGGTTTTGGAAGAGGTGAAGGCGGCGGAATCGTTGTCTTAAGGCGATTTAAAGATGCCATAGATGATGGTAACCGAATTTTAGGGGTAATTAGCGGATCTGCCTCTAACCATGATGGTCAGAGTAATGGTTACACGGCCCCAAATCAAATGTCACAAGAATCTGTCATCAAAAAAGCATTAAAAAAGTCAGGAAAAAGCCCTATAAATGTTGGGTATATTGAAACACATGGAACAGGCACTTCCTTAGGAGATGCCATAGAGCTTCAAGCTTTAAATAAGGTATTTCAATTTAATGAGAAATTGGAACTGGGAAGTGTAAAGGCAAACTTTGGTCACACGGAATATGCGGCGGGTATTCTTTCTCTTGGCAGGGCATTACTAAGCTTAAACAAGGGAATCGTATATCCTCAAATTGGCATTCGTGAATTAAATTCAAATTTTAAATGGGACCAATCGCCACTTAATGTGAACCTTGAAGATAACTGTAAGCAGGCGAAAATAGATGTAACTGGTATTAGTGGTTTTGGAATTTCAGGCACAAACGTACATCTCATTGTTGAAGGAGTTGATAATCACCCCAATCAATCAAGTCAAGAAAATACTAAAGGCCTCGCATTGTTTTGTAGTGCTAGGAGCGAAGGGGCTCTCCTAAAACAAGTGAATAAACACTTGACTAATTTAAAAAATATCAGAGCTGAAGATGTTTCTCAATATGCAATCTCTAATCTTGTTTTTAGAGATCAATTTGAATATCGTTTGGTTTTTTTGGGGAATGATAAAGATGGATTAATTGAGGACATTGAAAGCAGCTTACGTCTCGATATGGATGTGCCTTTATCCGTCAATCCGGCTTCTAAAGGGAAAAACGTGTTTCTATTTCCCGGGCAAGGAGGGTTATGGCAAGGTATGGCACAAGAACTTTATAGACAATCTAATTACTTTAGAAAAGCAATTGAGAAAACCTCTAAGGCCTTTGAAAAATGGCTGCCGATTTCTATTTCAGAAAAAATTAGAGAAGGCTCACCAGACCTATTTGTCAATGAGAAAATTATTCAACCTGCATTATTTTCAATTCAAATTGCTCTAGCTAAACTATGGATTCATTATGGTTATCATCCCGACTGTGTGATTGGTATAAGTATGGGCGAAATTGCTGCTGCGCATATCGCAGGCTCCATAAGCTTGGATGATGCAGTCAAAGTAATCATATTTCGATCTAGATATCTTGTTGAACATGTATCAGATAAAAAAATGTGTTTAATCGAAGTCGATAAGGCTACAATTAATGATTTGCAATCAACTTATAGGGATATAGAAATCTCGGGTTATTATTCAGAAAAATCATTTTTGATTGCTGCTTCAGATAAAACCTTGGATGAGATTCAAAAGAAATGTGACAGTGAAGAATGGTTTTGCAAACGAGCGGAGACGACGATTGCTTCACATTGTTCTTCAGTTGACTTATTTCTCGAAGACTTTAGATCAGATATTCAGGATATCCCTTTTCAACCAACAGATTGTAGCATGTTTTCTACGGCCTATGGGAGGTGGATGAAGCCAGCAGATTATAAGTCGTCATATTGGATAGATAATATCCGGAATCCTATACGATTCGAAACCGCCACTAAAGAACTGTTGAGTTTAGGTTATTCTGTATTTACGGAAATAAGTACAAACCCAACAACTTCCTATTATTTTACAGCATCCTTTCCTTCTCAAAAGTATATTTTTCAAGCTACGTTAATCAAGGGTAAGGATAGTTTAGATAGTTTTAAAAGCTCTATAAATAATTTGTATCAAAAGGGGGTAAAGCCATCATTTGGTCTCGTCGACAATTCTTTTTTAGAGCTTCTTCCACTCTATTGCTGGGATAAAGAACAATTCTCTATTCCTTATGATAACTATGATCTTACTGAGTCAGTTGTGCAAAAAGACCAGATGTATTTAATTCCTGAATGGAAACCGGTCCCTATTGAAAGGTCTTTGGAAGAGATTGAAGGAGAATTATTTTTAGTGAGTTTCAATCAATATCAGTGGTTTCATAATCAAGCCTACTTTGATCCTGAAAAGTTGATTTCACTATTGGAAAATTCGAATCAGTTGAATTCAACCGTAATTATAGATTTGTTCGGTTTTGATATTGCTGAACTTCCTAAAACTTTACAGTGGCTTCAAGATGTTGCTCTTATAAAAAATAGGAATGTAAATATTGTGTTCGCATGTGCAAAATCCATTCCAATAAAAGGCAATGAATCCAAGTTAAATGAATATGGTTATGGCTGGCTAGGTATTTGTCGATCATTATCAATTGAATGGGAGTTGGGATTTGTGCTGTGGGTTGATACAGATAATGGTGACTTTAACAATTTAAAGTCTTTTTTGTTACCTAACTTTCCTACTCAACCGTTCTGTATCCGAAATTCTGAGACTTACCAGTTGCACCTTGACTACAGAAGTTTACCAGAAGGCAAAAAATCAAATGTAAATTCAGCTTTGATTATAGGAGGGACATCAGAAATGGGCCTTCTAATTGCAGATGAATATGTGAAAAAGGGAGTGCGTACATTGATTTTGCATGGAAGAAGACCTGTAAGGTTTTCTCTCTCAAAGGAATCATCGGACAGAGACCTTAAAGTGAGTGAAAAAGTCCAGCAGTTAAAAAGTAAAGGTGTAGAGGTTTATATAACCGATGGAGACCTATTGAACCCACAGACAAGAAAAGCACTTCTCAATCTCATAGAGTCGAAAGAAGTATTCATTGATGATTTTGTGTTTTGTGCCGGGACTTCTCATCATTATAGTCTTTTAAAAGATGAGCCTAATGAATTTCTTGAGCAAACATCTATAAGGAGTTTAGGGTGGAGAGAATTGGTCGACTTATCCAATCCGAATAGAGTTATTTTTATTTCTTCTATTTCTAGCTTCTTTAATTCAATAGGCCAAGCTCCATATTTATTTAGCAATCACGTTATAGATGCTTGGACCTTGGGCCAAAGCGATTCTCCGTACAAAGTTATTTCTGTCCTGTTTCCTTTATGGAAGGATATTGGGAAAGCCAAAGAAGACGGTTTCTTGCCAGAGACTCTCCTGGAGCATGCATCCAATATTGATTTAAAGCGTCATATGCATAGGTTGATTGATATTGATTTACCATATTCAATGGTATTAGGCGCTGCTGATCTAGCAAATAATAATACACGTTCCCTATGGAAGAACGTACCATTTTTGTTAGAAGGAAGTTTAAAGAGAAGAATAGAGGCTATGTCAGTGGAATCTACTCACAATGAACAAGTAGATTTAATTGTTCCAACCTCTGATAGTGTAGAGGTCTTTCTTCAAGAATTGTGGTTTTCGTTGTTAGGCCAAAAAAATATACTCAGCCACAATCATTTTTTTCAGATGGGTGGTAATTCAGTTTTACTGGCGAAGCTTTTAAATAGGTTAAAGGGAAAATTTCCCGAAATAAAAATTACAGTAAAAGATCTTATTCAGAATCTAAAGTTCCATGAGCAAGCAGATTTGGTAAGAAATCTTATTTCTGATAAGGGGGCGAGCGAACATCCGGAGATAATTTTAAAAGCTTCATCAAAGAAGGAGTTATATCCAGCCTCTGAAGAGCAGAAACAGATATGGATACAAAGTCAGTTGGACAAGAATTGTGCTTTATACAACTTAACAGGTGTTTATATGTATCATGGTGTTTTGAATGTAAAGGCATTTGAGGAATCTGTTAATCAATTAGCAATTGAGCAGGAAATTTTTAGAACCAGATACGTTCTTCAAGATGGAGCCATCTTTCAAGTGATTGATCCAACAGCTAAGTTGTTCTTTCAAAAGATTGAATTGGATCAAGATGACGCGCTTGAACCCTTAATGTCTGAATTATTTCAAAGAGAGTCTAATTATGGTTTTGATCTTGAAACACAGCACCCTTTTAGGGTTTTTGTTATATCGCAAAGGGATAAAGGGGCTTTTCTTTTAAACCTGCATCATATTGCTGCTGATGGTTGGGCATTAGGATATTATACTCGCAGGCTAAATGAGGTATATTCTCAGATAATTGAGGGAGTACCTACTTCTAAACAACAACTGGAGCTTACATATAAGGATTACAGCGTGTACCAACAGGAGAACTATTTAGATAGTGATAAAGGGCGTGTTGACGAACAATTTTGGCTGCGTCAATTGAAAGATCATGTTGCTACAGATTATTTAGAATTGAAATCTGAACGACCTGATGTTTTTTCTTTTGTAGGTACCAAGTGGTCCCAGCTTTTGCCTAAAGATACTTTTGATAAAGTAAGGCACACCAGTCAACAATTAGGCGTTTCTCTATTTGCTTATTTGCAGGCAAGCTTGGGGCTATTGTTGAGTTATGAATCAAATAAAGAAAACATTACAACAGGAACCCCATTCTCTACAAGAGTGGATAAGAGACTAGAACATGTAGTAGGCAATTTTGTGAATATTTTACCAGTTTGTTTAGAGATACCGAAAGACATCTCATCGGCTACGTTCATTAAAAATGTTCAAGTTCAGGTATCTGATATAATGAATCACCAACAGTATCCTTTTAATAAGATTGTTCAAAACATTGGATTGACTAGAGATCCATCAAGACACCCCGTTTTTGATATTCTTTTTGTCCTTCAAAATCATGAGGAGGCTGACTTCAAACTTAAGGGCTTAGAGATTGAAAGAAGACATATAGATCCTGAGCATTCCAAATTAGATTTGTTTATCGAAATTAGAGAAAAAGAAGAATCCTTAGAGTTCAATTTTGAATACAATAAGGAACTTTTTAACGATTCGGTAATCAGAAATCATTTCTTGAAATGGAAGCGATTATTGGATTGTATTTGCTTGCAGCTTGATGACAGCATTGACCAACTTTTCTCTTATTTTACAGATGAATCCAATGAAAACTCCTAAATGCATCAAGTCCCAGAAATTTATAAACGGTATTTGGACAGATATCTTTCAACTAGAGTAATAGAAGGCGAGGGTATTGCAATTCATGATCAGAATGTTTTATTAACTCATCAGCAAGTTAAGGAGTACACATATAAGTTCTCTAATGTATTAAATGAAATTGCTGAAAAGAACCCTCAGAAGACCTTCTCTATTGGAGTGGGTTGTGGGAGGTCTGCGTATCAAATTATTTCATTGTTGGGTATTTGGGAGGCAGGGTTTGTCTACCTTCCTCTTAACATTGAAAAAGATATAAGATCATTAGAAGCTACATTGCAATCAGCCCATTGTAACATTGTAGTTTGCTTAAAAGCTGATCTGCAAAAAGTGATGTCCCACTCGGGAAGTAGCAGTTTGGACACTATCATATGCTTTACATCTCTAACGCAATGGGAAATTATTCATGTCGATGGAAATGGTTATTCCTATCCAAACATTTCTACAGAAGCTAAAAGAGAAAGCGGATACCTAGTTAAGACCTCCGGTTCTTCTGGTAAACCGAAACTTGTATTAGGAAGTATATCGAGTCTTGATCATTTTATTTCTTGGCAATACGACGCCTTCGGAAGAGGAGAAGAAATTAGGACAGTTTGGTTAACTGAACCCACCTTTGATGCTTCATTTAGAGATATCCTTTTGCCACTCATTTCAGGAGGTCAAATATGTATTCCTTCAGAAGAAGTTCGTGAGATTCCAAACGCACTTTTGCATTGGATAGATAAAAAGAATATAACTCATTTACATTCAGTACCTTCTCTTTACCGTATATTTCTTAACGAGCTAGAAGAGAGTTTTAAAGGAATACAAATCTTTCAGCATCTAAAGTATGTTTTTCTTTCAGGAGAACAGGTTTTGAATAGTGATCTTACACGATGGCAAGCAATTTTCCCTTCTTTTCCTCAAATTGTTAACTTCTACGGTGCTACCGAAACAACCTTAATTCGAACATATCATGTCTTTGACTATAAAGTTCATGATTCAATAGAGATACCGGTAGGTCATCCAATTCCAGATACATCAATTAGAATAGTTGGTCAAGATGGCGCATGTAAATTAGGAGAACAAGGTGAAGTAATTGTTCAAACTGCTTATCCTTCTTTGGGCTATTTAGAGGACGGTGTGCTTTCTCAACCATGGTCGAAAAGAGATGGGCTACAGGCCATCTCCTATAGAACTGGTGACGAGGGATACATAAATAATGAAGGAGCACTGGTTTTAAGAGGGAGATTGGATGACCAAATTAAAATTCGAGGGGTTAGGGTTGATAAAAAATCAATAGAGGAAATCGCAATTGAAAAATTAAAATTAAAAGATGTAAAGGTAGTTTATGAAAGCAGCCGCCAACAATTGTTTCTTTTTTATACAGCAGACCAAGAAATCGATTCAGATCATGCCAAAAGTATTCTTTTAGAAGTTCTTCCCGCAGCTCATATTCCAAGTGCTTGGAGACATATGAAACAATTTCCAAAAACGGTAAATGGGAAAGTAGACATACAACAACTTAAAAAAGAGGCAAACAATAGGAAACAAAAGCTACAAAACAAGCAAGCATTTCAAACTAAAGAAGAGGAAAAATTAGCACGATTGTGGTCTCAAGTTTTAAAGGTTGAAGTTTCAAGCAGATCTGCAAGCTTCTTTGATCTTGGAGGCAATTCTCTGAATGGAATTGTGTTATTAAGCAGAATTCAAAAAGAGTATAGTAGGAAAATTCGACTTAGAGATTTTTTCCAGAATCCAAAGCTCCACGAGATGCTTTCTGTGATTCAAGCTGCTCCTTATAAAGGCTTGCCTGATATTTCTCCTATTGCGGAGCAGGACTATTATCCGGTTTCACCTGCCCAGAGAAGAATGTGGGTTCTTCACAATATGGAAAGAAATTCTATCACGTATAACATTAAGCGAGCTTTTGAAATTCATAATGAATTAGACATAGAGAAAATGAGGGATGCATTTGAAAATGTGATCCTTCAGCAAGAAAGTTTGCGAACCAACTTTAAAATAGTTGAAGGAGTACCCGTTCAATTTATCCGACCATTTGATGGTCATTTATTCAATCTAAAACTTCTTGACTTTTGTTCTCAAAAGAAAAAGGAGCAAGCAATCCGACACATTGCAAATCAGGAAGTACACTATCACTTCGACCTAGAATCCGAAAGTTTAATTCGAGCAACTCTTATTAAGGTTGAGGATGAAAAATATGTTTTATTACTAAACCTACATCATATTATTGCCGATGGATGGTCAATGGAAATTTTAATGAGATCGCTTGTTCTAGAGTATTCTCAAAGCAAGAGCTTGCTTGCTTCTAACATACAGAGCATTAAGTATAAAGACTATACAAACTGGCAATCTGATCTCCTTCAGTCTGGACAACTTGATAAACAGAGGGAGTATTGGCTCAAGGAACTAAATGGTGATATACCCATACTTGAGTTCCCTACAGATAAATCTAGAGCACTAATCAAAACCTATGAGGGTAAGCCTATTCATTTTACGATTGACAGGGATTTAAAGGATAAAATAGAAGCGCTTTGTCAAAAGTGGGATGTCAGTCTATTTATGCTTTTATTGACTGTGACTAAATTAGTCTTATATAAGTATACAAATCAAAAAGATATTATTCTGGGGTCTCCTGTCGCAGGTAGAGAGCATCCTTCGCTGACTCACTTAATAGGATTTTTTGTAAATATGATAGCCTTAAGGACAGAAATAGATCCTGAGATATCATTTAAAGAATACTTATCTCGTGTCAAAGAGAAGGTTTTAGATGGCTTTGATCATCAAACCTATCCATTTGATCAATTGGTGGAACAATTAGACCTTCCAAGGGATACAGGAAGATCTCCAATATTTGATATCACCTTTCAGGTATTAAACGTAGAGTTCTGGGAAAACACCACGGATTCAGATTTGGTAGTTAAGCCATTTATTGCTGATTGGGAAAGAAGTCAATATGATCTTTCTTTCTTTTTTAAAGAACGTGCAGAAGATATTTTTGGACTTATTGAGTATAATACTAGTTTATTTCGTAGCCAAAGAATTACACGACTCATCGCTCATTTTAGGTATCTATTAAATGAAGTATTGAGCCATCCTGATCGTCCGATAAAACTTTTAAGCTTTCTTTCAACTAAGGAAATACAAAAATTACTTTTTGACTATAATGCAAGTCCTAAAATATCAGATGAAGCCAATACTGTTCTTGACATCATAAACCGAAACCATAAGTCAGATATTATTCTGAAAGGTATATCAAAGAACCATAGTTACACGTCATTCTTTAAATTAAAAAATCAAATTGCCTCTTTATTGGTCAGTAGAGGCATCGAGAGCCAAGTCATTGCAGTAATGTGTAGGAGAAGAGCTACGCTGATCCCTGCAATGTTAGGTGTAATGTCATCCAGAAATATTTATTTGCCTCTCGATCCTGACCACTCATATGATAGAATTCTGAGTGTACTTGAGAAGGTTGACGTGAAAATGATAATGTATGAGATAGATTTTCTCGTAAAAGCAGAAAAGTTGTCTTGGGAGCTAGAGTCAGTGAGCTCTACGCTTTGTTTAGATAGTCAAGAATTCAATGCTGTTATTCCTGAGCAATCAGACTTAATGGATAGAGACCTATGGAATTATATTGGAAAAACAGCAGAAGATCAAATACAGGCGGGTGGCTGGAAGTCAAGTTACACTGGCCTGCCTTTTTCCATAGAGGAAATGGAAGAGTATGCAACCAATGCCTTTCATAAGATACGCCCTTATTTGTCTGATGCAACAAAAGTTTTAGAAGTTGGCTGTTCCTCCGGATTTACCTTAATAAAAATAGCACCATTAGTTAAAGAATATGTAGGTATAGACTTATCAGGAGAAATCTTAAAAGGCACCCAAGAAAAAATAGATCAACTTGGATTAGAAAATGTAAGTCTACACGAGTTGGCTGCACATGAGATTTTACAACTAAAACAAACTGATTTTGATGTTATTATTATCAATTCAGTGATTCAAAGTTTTGGGAGCTACAATTATTTTAGAAATCTGGTAGATAAAGTCTTAACTAAATCTTCTTCCTCATCTATATTGTTTCTGGGCGATATTCAGGATATAAGACTGCGAAGAAAAATGATGGACTCATTAAGGTCATTCAGTCAACGGCATCCTGGTAAGAATTATAAAACAAAGCTGATTTGGGATGATGAACTTTTTTATCATCCGAATTTCTTTAAAGATCTTGCTGTTGACTATCCTCAGTTAATAGATTTTGAAATCAGCGAGAAGCGAGGCCAAGTTATAAATGAGCTGACTCTGTTTCGGTACGATATGATAATCAAAATTGATAAAGACATAAGGGATCAGCAGCAACACCGTGTGAATAATTGGAGGGGAGGGATCGATGATATAAAAAATCAGACGCTACTGCCTTTGCCTTCCCTGTCAGAAGATGATTCAGCTTATATCATATTCACTTCAGGAACATCAGGAATACCTAAGGCTGTTGAAATCCAACATAAAGCCCTATTGAACCAGGTTCTAGGCTTTCATGCGGTATACAATCATAAGCTATCGTACAAGGACTGTTTTTTACTCTCCAGTAAGTACACCTTCGATGTTTCTGTTCTCGAAATGTTTTTGGGACTCTCTGTAGGAGGAACACTTGTTGAAATTGATCATGGGAAGCCTTTAGGTGCTTTTCAATTTGCTGAATCCATTTTACAAAAATCTGTTTCGTGGGCATACTTGCCGCCATCGCTGTTAAAGGATATTTTTGAAGCCTTATTAACTGCGTCTAAGCCTTTAGAGTTAAAGTATTTGTTGGTCGGAGTTGAACCTATAAAATTTAATACTTTAAAAGAGATAAGCCTTAGTTTTCCTCAAATTCAAATTGTTAATGGATATGGGCCAACAGAGGCTACCATCGTAAGCACCTATTATCGCTTTAATGCCAAAGACGAATATACTATAGTTCCAATAGGTCACCCTATGCCAGGCTATGAAGTATATGTTCTCGATGAGAATCTTCAACTTGCCGCGGCAGGTATTCCTGGTCAGTTAGCTATAGCCGGTGCTGGTTTAGCTAAAGAATATAGAAATGATGAGAATCTGACGTCTAGAAAGTTTATCGAGTTGCCTCAAGTTTCAAAAAGAGTATACCTCACAGGTGATAATGTTTACTGGGATGATTTTGGAAGACTGAATTTTGTTGGCAGGGCAGATCGCCAAGTAAAATTTAACGGATATAGAATTGAGCTAGAAGGTATTGATACACAAGTTTCTAAATTTCCGGGGATTCAATCTGTCCTTACTAGAGTTTTTTCCTTAGATGAGGAAAGCCAACAAATAGTATCATTTGTTCAAGCTTCTGATGAAGTTGAAGTCTCATCACTCAGAAGCTTTCTTTACATGCTGCTACCACCTTATATGGTTCCTAATCGGTTTGTTTTTCTTGATAGTATGCCACTCACAACTCATGGGAAGATCGATGAAGTCGCGCTTACTGAATTAATTGAATCCAAGAAATCTGAAAAGGAAAATATCTTGCTACCCACTCATGATTTAGAGCATAAAATTTTCCTTTTGTTTCAAGAATTGCTTCAAAGATCTGATTTTGGAATAGAAGACAATTTCTTCGAACTTGGCGGGCATAGTTTAATAGCTACTAGACTTATATCCAGAGCCGCTAAAGAGTTTCAGATTAAAATTCAGTTAGTAGATGTTTTTACTCATCCTACTGTTAAACAATTGGCTGAGCGTGCTGTAAAACAAGGTTGGGAACAATTCAAAATTGATAGGGTGACAGAATCCCCGGATGGCTTATATCCTATGTCTTTTGCGCAGAAAAGATTATGGGTCATTGATCAATTAAATCCTGATGATGATTCTGTTAGATCTGCCTACAACATGGTTGGATTATTTGAATTGGAAGGCCAACTTCCTATCAAAACCTTCAATAACGCAATACAAATTATTGTAAATCGGCATGAAACTTTAAGAACTAATTTTATTGACATCGATGGAGACGCCTATCAGAAAGTCCAAGCTCACAGGACCTTTGAGCTTGAGTTTTATCAGTCTGAAAGTAAAATCTCTGACGATGAATTTATAGGCCTTGTTGAAAAGTTTGCTTCTGAACCTTTTGATCTTGCGGAGGATAGCTTGCTAAGGGTAATCTTAATTGAAGGCCCCCTAAAAACCTATGTACTTACCTTGTTGCACCATATTATTTCTGACGGTTGGTCTATGCACCGATTCTCAATTGAGTTAGAGCATGCCTTAGGTATCTTGAATAGCGGAAAAAAGCGACTACCTGATCTTGAGATCCAGTATAAAGACTATTCTGCTTGGATCAACAAGAGGGTGGATGACCTGGATAAATCAAAGCATTATTGGGAGAGCTTAGTAAAGGATCCTTCAGAACCCTCAATAATCCCAAGTGATTTTAAACGTCCTGTTTGGAGAACTTATCATGGAGACACAATTTATCATAATATTCCTGCTGATCAAACTCGAGCTATTAAGAAGTATTGTGCTGAGCAAGGGGTCACTTTGTTTGCATTACTAAATTCAGCCTTACATTTACTGATTCATAGATGTTCTGGCTTGACCGATATTATGACAGGCTCCCCGGTAACAGGAAGAAATCACCCCTTGCTGGAAGAACAAATTGGATTTTACTTAAATAATATAGTTGTTCGGTCTCAGCCGAAAGGGGATCTTTTGTTTTCAGAATATTTAGCGTCTATAAACCAACAACTCATCGAATCGTTATCTCACCAAGAATATCCATTTGATTTGTTGGTAGAGCAGGTCTTTAATGATAGAGATCCAGCTCATGCGCCTTTCTTTGACATCTATTTAGCTCTTCAGAATAATATTGATCCGATTCTAGATTTTGATGGCTTTAAATTTAAGACCATAAATCTCGAGCGAAAGGTGAGCAGGTTTGATTTAAACTTGATGGTCTCGGAAGGCAAAAACTTATCCTTTAGCTTACAGTATAACACTGATTTGTATAGAAGGACAACCGCTAATAATATTCTTGATGCCTTTTTGCAAATTTTAGCTCATGTAATTCAAGAGGACCTGCCACTTAGAAGTGTCTCTCTTTTGAGTAATGAATCTATACAACAACAATTAGAAATTCCTAAAGCTAATTTATGTAAACAAGAACAGGAGAACGCTCTTGGAAGCTACACCAGTCTTATAGAGGCGTTTTATCAAACGGTGAAGACTTACCCAAAGGATACAGCCCTCATTGAAGGAAATTTTGAAGTCACTTATGAGGAGCTCAACTATGCCTCCACGCATTTGGCTAATCAATTGAGAAAAACCGGCCATCCAAAATACCAACCAATAGGATTACATTTAAAAAGAGGCATCTCTAGGGTAGTCTCTATTTTAGCTGTTTTAAAGACAGGAAGTGCTTATCTCCCAATTGATCCTGATTTACCTCAAGGGCGTAAAGAATATCAACTAAAAGAGGCGGATTGTTCGGTACTCATTTCCGATGGGGATTATAAAATAGATGGTGTTCAATCGTTAAATTACTTTTTTAATACTGCACCCATTGAAAATAATGATGAACCTATTGACGGAAGTGATCTAGCCTACATCTTATTTACTTCAGGTACAACCGGTAAGCCTAAGGGGGTCAAGGTTATGCATCAAAATGTATTAAGCTTATTGTTGGATGAGCCAATAATACAGATCACAGAAAAAGATGTGTGGACATTATTTCATAACTACCATTTTGATTTTTCAGTTTGGGAGATGTGGGGAGCGTTGCTTTATGGTGGTAAGTTAGTTGTCCTGAGAGATGATGAGGTTAAAGAGTTAGATCTTTTTGCTGATATCGTATATCAGCAAGAGGTGACCATACTCAATCAAACCCCCATGGTCTTTTACCTTGTTAAGGACATATTGATCAACAAATTTTCTACAGGGGACTTGGCGTTATCTAAAGTTATATTTGGAGGGGATAAACTCTCACCTTTTTTATTGACAGACTTTGCAGAGAAATTCCCTTTTGTAGAACTTATTAACATGTATGGAATAACAGAAACCACCATTCATGTTACTGCAAAAAAACTTTCAATAAATACACTAAATCAAAAGCTGAGTAATATTGGCAGAGCGATTCCGTCCCTATCTGTTTATGTTGTAGATCAGTATGCTAATCTTTTACCATTGGGTATTCCTGGACAGCTTGTTGTTACAGGCAAAGGACTTTCAATGGGATATCTAAAGGATTCTATTTTAACCGAAGAGAAATTTTCTAAGCTGCCATTCCTATCTGAAAAGGCCTATTTTTCGGGTGATAGAGTAAGATGGCTCCCTTCAGAGGACTTAGAATATTTAGGCCGTATAGACTATCAATTGAAAGTCCGGGGGCATAGAGTAGAGGCTGCAGAAATTGAATGGGCTATTGAAAAATTTAATTTTATCAAACAAGCAATAGTCCTTAAAAAGGAAGATGGTGAATCCGAAAGACTATTGGCTTTCCTCGAGCCTTTTGAACCATTTAAAAGATTTGAAGAGGTCAGATCCTTTTTTCCAAATTTGCAAACGACACAACTTCCTAATGGCCATCCTTTTTTTCACCTTAATGAAACGGAAACACAATTCATGTACAAGGAGATCATTAAGGATGATGGCTATCACTTAGATAAACTTCATTTGAGCTCTAAGCCAATAATTGTAGATGCAGGAGCGAATATTGGAATGTTTACCTTTATATCTTCCCAACTCTGGCCGGAGGCGGAAATTTTTGCATTTGAACCTATCCCTGAAATATTTGAGTGCCTTTCGGCAAATGCAAAAATGCTCAATTCTGAACGGATTCATTTATTTAATGAGGGCCTATCTGATTTAGAAGGGAAGTTGGAGCTTACCTATTATCCATTTAATACGGTAATGTCTGGTGCAGGAGAGTCAGACTATCAAATTTTAGAAGCATTTCTCAAAAAACAATATGACACATCTTCTGCAGAAGGCACAGAGCATATGGATCAAATGTTAAAAGAAGCTCTGGATGGTATTGAGGTTTCTTGTTCGGTTCGCTCGATTTCTAACTTAATTGATAATTATAATCTTGATAAAATTGATTTGCTCAAAGTTGATGTAGAGGACTGGGAAGAAAAAATAATCGATGGTATTCAAAGTGATCATTGGTCAATGATAGGCAAGCTGATTATTGAAATCCATGATAAAGAAGGCCGGTTAAATCGCATTGAAAAGTTTTTGTCTGATAAGGGATACATAATTGAAATAGAGCAAACACAAGAACTGCTTGGCACATCATTATATAACTTAATTGCCTTTAGAGAAGATGTTGAGACAGGAAATAGCATTTCTTCGATTCAAGACTTTTTAGTTGATGTAGAATTTCCAATAACTCAAAAAGAATTACTAGCTGTAGTTGACCGGGGCTTGAAAGAGCAATTGCCCTCTTACATGATTCCGGATGACCTAATTCTATTGAATCAACTACCTGTCACACAAAATGGAAAAATAGATAGGGCAACGCTGCTACAAACTTCTGTCAAAGACCAAGCTGTTGTTGGTGATGCGGATTTATCCCTTTCCAAGAGGGGGGAACTTGTTTTAAAAATAATAAGTGAGGTCTTAGATAAAGAGGTTCCTTTACTTGATAATTTCTTTAAGCTGGGAGGAAATAGCCTTAATGCAACAAAAGTTATAAATCGAATTAAGAAAGCTTTAGATATCGAAATCCGAGTCCGTGATCTATTTAAACATCCCATTATTTGCGACTTGGTTGAGTACGTGGATTCTATCCAAAGTTCAAAAATGCCTAAGCTTATTCCTTCAAAGAGAAATGATCATTATCCGGTATCCAACGCTCAATTTCAATTGCTGACAGCAGCGATGATTGATGGAAAAACCAGGTCTACATACAATATGACAGGCGGCATGAAACTTCATGGTCCTTTAGCTATAGAGGAACTGAAACATACTTTTAAGATAATCATTGATCGATATGAAATATTGAGAACCTATTTTCAATTTAAAGATGGGGATTTTGTCCAAGTAGTTGAGGATAATTTGGAGCTGCCATTTTTTCATTATATGGTCGATAAGCTGACAGAGCCATTTTGTCAAAAAAAGTTGATTCAACTCAATGAACACTTATTCGATCTTGAAAAAGGCCCTTTACTTAGGATTGAGCTTTTTAGTGGTAGTCAAGAAGAACACTTTTTAGCTATTGGAATGCACCATATCATTTCAGACGGTTGGTCCATGAAGATTTTAAATGATGAAGTTGCCAGAGTCTACAATAATCTTATTGATAGGATAGAACCGGACCTCAAACCTCTGCGGTTTCAATATAGAGACTTTGCAATTTGGCAAAATGATTTATTATTAAATTCAGAATGGCTCGAAAAGCAAGAGCAATTCTGGTTTAATGAGTTAAATGAAGTAAATAGACTTGACCTTCCCTATGATTATCAAACAGATGGTGAAATCACTTTTGTAGGCAAGAGTTTGAATAAGGAAATTCATAATTGGGATAAGGTTCATAGAAATTTAACCCAGCAATCTTTAACGTGTTTTTCATTCGTATATGCAGCTATACATATATTACTTATGAGACTTGGTGGGCAAAATGATATTATTATTGCAACGCCTGTAGCGGGGAGGCCACTAATAGAGCTTGAAGAACAAATTGGATTTTTCGTTAATACACTACCGCTAAGAGTTAAGAGTGATGAAAGTTTAACTGTTTTAGATTTCGCTCAAAGTGTGCAGGCTAAGTTTAGCAAAATATTAGATTACCAACTTCTACCTTTTAACAAAATCATTAGTCTTAATAAAGAAGTAAAATCACATCGAGATCTTATTAATGTACTCATGGTTTATCAAAATAATGAAAGCCTTGACGCCAAGATGAAGCACATATATTCTCATAAGCTAGAACAGGATTTTAATAGTGCCATCTTTGACCTAGTATTTATTTTCTCACCTCGCGAGAGTAAATTAAACTTGAAATTGCAGTTTAATACTTCTTTATTCGATCCAGCGACCGCAGAGGAGATTGCAGGCCTAATTGTCAGCACTATCGAGTTGATGTCTACAGATATGGGAATTCAATTAGGCGAAATTCAAATATAGAACAGATTGAATCAATAATATGACCTTTCCTTTTACATATGAATATTTACCGGACTATTTGATGCGCAAGATCAAAGAAAAGGAAGGAAACGATCTACAAACCCAAGAGAGGGAAAGATCTCTGATCCCTGATGGCACACATTACTTAAGCTACAATGTGCCGGGCTTTTCAGATACATATTTAATGGAAATAAATGAAATTCAGACTCAAATAAATTTGATTGATACCCTGTTAAAAGGGGACTCCTATAAATCCTGCTTTGTTAATGATAAGATCAGCTTTTTTTCTAAATCAGTAGTTTCCTTTTGGGCAAAAGAGAACTCCTGTCAATTTATAGAAGTATCGAATCTATTCATAAATATAGAGTCTTGGTTGCACGAGTTTGAGAAATATAAACCTGAAGTACTCTTTTTAAGTGAGGCCGAGTTTAATTATTTAACGCACACCCAATTAGTAAAGCTCTCAGAAGTGGGCCACATCTTCATAGTGAATCCTCAATATGAGAGCTACAGGAGTAAAGATATTTTGTCCTCGGAAAGATCTTTTGATATTACATATCTAATAGAAATTGATTGTTTGCCAGGGTTCTCATTTACAAATACAATTGCCAAAGAAGATATACGAGAGTCTACTGGCTACACATTAGTTCGGACTGACAGATGTAAAGTGTTGAAAAATGGCAGTGAAGTAAGCGGCTTGACTAAAGGGTATTTGAATTTTCAATTGATTAAAGAAGAAAATGGTCAACTGATCTATGAATTATTCGAAACTCCAATTACTGCAAGACAAAGAAGAGAAAAAACGCAATTGTTCCTTGACTTAATCATGAGTATAAATGGACAATATTATTCAAAGAATTCGTTCCTTATATCTTTTCAACAAGAATACCGCTGTAAAAAAGTAGAGTTGTGTAAAGAGCCTTGTGGTTTATTTCCTTTTACACTAAGATATGCACATTATGAGGAAATAGCCACTGACTTCGATCATCCAATATTTGGTAGTAAGGTAGGTCTTAGAAGGTGTGCTCATCTTCGTTCCACATCTGTTAAATATAAGTATGCTGATGATACGACGATAAGCTTATTATCAGCGAGTCCAAGACTCGATCACAAAGTTTTGTTTCAACGTCTCGTTGACTATAATTATGAGACTTTTGAGATACCTATCAGTGAATCATCAAGTTTAGCAAGTGAAATTCAATGGCACGAGAAGGATGAAGTCGAAGCAATCACTACAGGAGTGCCTCTTGAACTTCCAGTTGGTTCTTCAACAGTCTTAACAGAACAATTAGTAATAGCTGCACGGACAAACAATGGGGTATCACTAATAGATTCTTTAGACCATGAAGTTTATATCTCATACGCTGAAATTTATAAAGCGGCGAGAGATTTGGCCCTTAAAATTCGAGCTATTGATCTTGTGGAGCCAAGTCCCATTATAATACAACTTAATGATTTAAAATCCTATTTATTAGTCTATTGGGCGGTTTTATTAGCAGGACACATTGTGGTTCCTCAGCCCAATCCTAAAACCTTTGACAATGGGAGTGACGCAGCCAAGCGATTAAAAAATATTCTGAGGCTGCTACCTAATGCAATTATTATAACTGAGGAGTACCATGTTCAAGATAATCAATCAATTATCAATGAATTAGAGGGGAATTCTTCACAAGTATACAGTTTTAATGATATTCAGTCACTTTTAGCCACGGATAAGGATTTGCCTCAGGTTACTCCAGAACAAATAGCGATTTATTTATTTACGTCTGGAAGTACCGGATTACCTAAATGCATCCAACAAACCCATGATTCATTATGTCAGAGAAACCTAGCAGCTAATCAGCATTGCAAGTTTGATTCAAAAGATGTGTTTTTAAATTGGATGCCATTAGATCACGTAGGGGGGATTCAAATGATGGTAAACAGTGCTGTTTCTGCTTGTGCAAATCTCATTTTATGCAAACCTGAATTTATTCTAGCAGACGTCACACGATGGTTAAGTATAATTCAAGGTTATAAAGTCACATTTACGTGGGCTCCAAACTTTGCATTTGCTCAATTACTAGAAGAAAAAGAACGTATACTCCAAACAGGTTATGACTTGAGCAGCTTGAGACATTGGTTAACAGGTGGTGAGTCTGTTTCAGCCCAAATAAACCAACAGCTCTACGAGCTTCTAAAGCCATTTGGCTTAGATAATAATTGTATACGCCCTGCATATGGAATGTCTGAAACTTGTAGTGGTATCACTCATGCTCTAGATTTTGATGCTGTTAATATAGGTTTGAATCATATAGTTAAGTCTTCTTTAAATGGGAAATTAAAGTATCGTACTGATCCTGGCAGTGATACGGTCAGCTTAGTTGAAGTAGGGCCTCCGCTTCCAGGTGTTAATATCAGAATAGTAGATAAAGAAAACAGCTTGATGAGTGAAAATCAAATAGGGCGGTTGCAAGTTTCCGGTCCTATTATAACTCAGGGATATCTGAATAATTATGAAGCTAATGAGAACTTGCTTAAGGATGGGTGGTTCAACACAGGTGATTTAGCCTTTATAAAAGAAGGGAAACTCACTATTACAGGAAGAGAGAAAGATTTAATTATTCTAAATGGTCTGAATTATCAAAATTATGAGATTGAAGGGTATATCGAAGAAATACCTGAAATAGGAGCCAATGCAGCAATCGCAGCGAGTAAGTATGATGCAGAGCTAGGTAAGGAGTTGCTTCATATATTTCTTCAGACAAAATTTATTAACTACGAATCCTTGTGTAGAAAGGTCAATAGTAAGTTGACCAAATCAATTGGAGTGAAACCTGATATTATTGTTTTCCTTGATGAAAAAGACTTCTTGGTTACAGAGTCAGGAAAAAAGAGAAGATCTGTAGTTTTAGACCGGTTTACGAATGCAGAATTCAGTGCAATCTACAATTCTACGCAAGAGCAACACCAATTCAATTCTGATCATATTTTTACTTATGCACTTCGTGAAGCAGGTGAAGTCATGTATTCTCCTACAAATGAAATTCCACATCTTCTAATTTCTGAAAGAAATCATAATCTTCTTGATTACTCAGGCTTTTTGCTTTCAACAATGCCCGAAGCAGAAGGAGCGATCCAAAGTATAGATGAAAGCCCATTCATAGTCTCTTATGACATTACTTTCAAAAAAGGAAATTCTATCAATTGGGCTGAAGAGGTAGCTTTCATCAAAGAAATCACGAGATTTGAAAATCTAATTCAGTTGAATATTATTACGCCATCAATTGATGATTTAGATTTTGCAATACGGTATGGATACCTCCCAGGCCTACTCGCAAGCATACAGGAAGAACAACCCAAACTATGTTGTAGACAAGTTGCAATCCCTCATAGTACTGATAAAAAGGATTGGATTCAAGCGATAATTAATGAATCATTATTCCCACAAAAGCTTCCTCTAGTGAGTACTGATGGAAAATCTAGAAGAATTCCTGTACTTAAACGATTAAAGAATAATCAGCAATTAAGAACAGAGCCAAATCTGCGATCGGGCGAGTATTATCTGATTACGGGTGCTTTGGGCGGCGTTGGCGCTTTTATATGTGAAAAACTTATGGAAGAGTTTGACGTTAAGATTCTTGCCATAGGTCGGACTGATTTTAAAGGACCTATTTCTTCGCATTTACTTTTTGATTTTGAAACGGATCTTACTGATAAAAAGGAGCGTCTCAACCGACTTTCATCAAATGACTTTCATTATAGATCTTGTGATATTTCCTCATTCGAAGACCTAAATTCATGCATAGAATCATTTGAGCGATCCGTTGGTAAAAAGATTGTTGGGTACTTTCATCTCGCAGGAAATGCTCAATTGAATTACCATTGGCAGCATATGAATGATCATTTGTTTCAAAATGAGTCTATCAATGTGCTTGATTATATGATGAAAGCAAAAGTCAGTGGGACCATTAATCTTGAACGATGTTTTAGCGGACGATCTGGTTTTAGGCGTTTTGTTTTTGGTTCAGTAAATGCTTATTTCGGTGGCAATAGTTTTAGTAGCTACTCAGCAGTCAGCAGTTTTCTTAATTTTTACGCAGAAGAACAAGCGGCAAACGAAAATGATTATTCAGTTTTCCATTGGTCTCAATGGAGAAACTTAGGAATGAGTAAAGGTGACCAGAATGAGACTTTAAGTTTAAGGAGAGGCTACTATACTATTGAACCTACTGAAGGATGGAAATCATTTAAAAAGCTTATTCAATTGCCAGCGGGCAATTACTATGTAGGACTAGATCAGTCCAATCCATTTATTCAATTGGAATCTGAGTATTCAGGTTTTAATGAAGTAGGTAGTATTTATCATGATGATGGAATTTCAGAAAATGAAATTAGAAGATATATCAAGATTGCAGGAGGTGGACTGCGGGATTGGCAAGTGTATACTTTACCTGCTGACCAGTTCTCGAATTTAGGTGCTCATTCTAATTCTGCTGCCCCGACTGAGAAAGAAGAGGAGGACAAAACGGAAATAGAAACGAAACTTAGTGAAATTTGGTCTGCATTACTGAAGATTGATGATGTCAGGCGTTCTGATAACTTCTTTGAACTTGGAGGGCACTCTATTTTAGCGACTAAACTTTTAGCAAGGATTGCAGAGCAATTCAACACTGAGATTTCATTTTCCCAATTATTCCAATCAGAGACATTGGCAGATCTAGGGCAGATGATATCTAGAAATGAGGAAGAAAGCTTCAAGTTAGATATCCTGCCTACTAAAAAAAGTGAAAAGTATCCCCTTTCGCCTGCTCAAAGCCGAATTTGGATGGTTCATAAATTAGAGGGTGGAGGAGATGCATATTTAGTGCCGGGCTTATTACACTTGGATCAAGAACTGGATATCGATTCGTTCAAGTGGGCAATTGATGAACTAGTAAAAAGGCATGAAATTTTAAGGACTGTCTTCGTTGAAGAAATGGGTGTTCCTTATCAATCAGTGAAGGAAGATTTTTATATCACTGACTTTCTTACCATTTATAAGAAGGACTTAAATGTGCAGACCACTATTCAAAATCTTATTCAAAAGGGATTGGATCTTGAGGGGGGATTTTTATTTCATTGCCATCTGTTCCCTAGGGAAAAAAATAAATTCACGCTTCTTGTTCTTTTACATCACATTAATGCTGATGGAGTGAGTTTAGCTATTTTGACAAAGGACCTCCAGCAACTTTATGGGATAAAATCCTCAGGACGAAAATCTACATTAGCTCCATTAAGAATCCAACATAAAGATTTCTCTCAATGGTATGAGTCCTATTTGACTTCGCCGAAAGGCAAAAAGGAAAAAACGTTTTGGTTAAATCACCTTAAAGGATTTTCGGAAAAACTAAAACTTCCAATAGATTTCGATAGACAAAAGGAGAAGAAATTTATAGGGGCAAGTGAGAGGCTTCAATTAGACATTACGCTTACTGAGCAAATACAGCGATTTGCTGCCGATAAAAGAATGAGTCTTTTTAATGTCCTCCTAACAGTTTCGAAAGTATTGATGTATCGCCTAAGCGGACAAGAGGATCTTTTATTGGGTACTTCAATTGATTTGAGAATTACGAAAGATCTGGAAGATCAAATCGGGCAATATGTGAATGTGTTACCCCTTAGAACTAAGGTTTCTGCTTCAGATACTTTTTTAAGTCTTAGCCAACGCTCCAATGATACGCTACAGCGAGCTATGGAGCACAAACTCTTTCCATATGAAAAGTTGATAGCAGATCAAGGCATACAAAGAGAATTGAATAACGATGGATTAGTCAATGTACTTTTAGTAATGCATAATTTTGATTCTGCTCGATCGTATGATCAATATTTAAAATTTAGAGTAGAGTCACTAGAAAATAATACAAGTAAGTTTGATTTGGTCTTTGCTTTTAGTGTTTCAGATGGACAACTCAATATTGATCTTCGATATTCCAAACAGTTATTTTCTGCGGCTAGTATAAAAAGTATCTTAAATAGCTATAGAGCTTTGATTGCTGAATCAATCAAAGATGAGCATAAGAGGATCCAAACATTTAGATTGGATCAGCCTTTCACTAAAGAAAGGCTTTTGCAAGCTTTTGAAGACGCAGCCTTCAATGATATCATTGAGTTAGTGTTAGAGAAAGCAAAAAAATCGCCTGAATCGATAGCACTTAGGTATGAAGATGAGAGTTATACATATAAAGAACTCATACAATTAGCTTCTTCTGTTGCTTACCAACTGGATCAATATAAAGCTAAGAGAATAGGAGTATTTCTTCAGGCTGGGAGCAATTTTATTCCTCAGCTTTTAGGTATTTGGATGGCTGGCAAGTCTTACATTCCAGTCAACTTAGACTTACCTAAAGATCAAATCTTAGCTATCATCTCTCAAACAAATATGAGCCTGGCCTATGTATTAGACAAAAACGACCGGTTTGTTAATGATCTTAAATCTTCCTTAGGCAGGCACATAACTATTCTAAATTCTAATCTGACTTTATCTGAAAGGCCTTTCAAAGCAAAGCTTAATAAGAATGAAGAAGCATATGTTTATTTCACTTCAGGTACGACAGGAAAGCCTAAAGGGATAATTGGTTCCAGGAAAAGTCTTTCTCATTTCATTGATTGGGAAATACATGCATTAGGGATACATGAGGAGGGAGGTATAGTCGTTGCGCAATTAACATCACCTGGATTTGATGCTTCACTTAGAGATGTATTTCTTGCATTATGCACCGGCAATATTATTGACCTTCCGGGATATCAAACAAGAAATGATTTACATCTGACCAGAAAGTGGATAAAGACCAGAAAAGTCAATGTATTGCACATTGTTCCTTCTTTATTAAGAGCTATTGTAGCCACTAATTCCGAAGATAAGGCAACAATGTCCTCATTACAACATGTTCTTTTAGCCGGTGAACCGCTATATCAAAAAGATATAAAGTTGTTTCAATCTAATTTTGGGAAGGAAATAAACTTTTATAATCTCTATGGTGCAACTGAGTCAACTTTAATTAAATCGTTTTGGAAGTGTGATGATACATGGGGACTGGAAAGATTACCTGTAGGCAAAGGGATCAATGATACAGACTTAGTGCTTTTAAATGAGCTTCAGGAATTATGTGGATATGGAGAAATGGGGGAGGTATATATAAGATCTCCTTATTTGTCTTTGGGTTACCTAAACGAAGACGATAATGTTCAATCCTTTGTGCAAAACCCCTTCCACTCTGAGTATAACGATTTATTCTACAGAACAGGAGATTTTGGTAGATACGATAGCTCGAATAACTTAGTTTTATATGGCAGAAGAGATGAACAGATAAAAATCAATGGCGTTCGCGTTGAGTTAAATGCTATTACAAGCACAGCGATGCAATATCCAGGTATAACTCAAGCTGCTGTGAAAGTTTTTGATTGCCAAGGGAGAAAATATTTGGTGTTGTTTATTGAGGAAGGAAGTGTGGATAGTCTTGAATTGCATACATTTCTGAAATCAAAGCTTCCCATTTCACACCTTCCAAATCATATTGAGGTATTACATCAAATACCTTTGAATTCAAACGGAAAAATTGATTTCCATAAGTTAAGCTTACCTAAAGAGATAGAGGAGTTTGACGGAGATCAGAATAATGATCACTTTTCGTTTGATTCAAGATTATTGAGTGTTTGGAGCGAGGTTCTGAATAGAGAACCTGAAGAAGTAGACCCGTATAAATCTTTCTTTGAACAGGGGGGTAACTCACTTTTGGTAATGGTTTTAATCGCAAAAGTGCAACAAGCATTTAAGACCAAATTAAGCATCAACGGTTTTTTCAAAGAACCCAGCCTTCAATATTTAAGTGAACAAATTGGGATAGAACAATCGAAAACTTCAAGTCCGGCCCCTATTCTACCTATTCAAGCTGGTAATGATGAAATCTTCCCTGTTGCACAATCCCAAAAAAGGTTATGGTTGTTAAATGAATTGGAAGGCGGGAACAATACATATAATGTTAAAAGAGTTTTTCATTTAGAAGGGTGCTTTGAACATGACTGTTTTTCTAAAGCCCTTAGCTATCTTATTGCTAGACATGAAATCCTGAGAACATCCTTTACTTTCAAGAACGAGGGTATCTATCAGAAAATTTATCGAAATCCTCAAATTCATGATCTTTTAACTTTTATGAATTTGGAAGGGGAAGGAGATCCAATTGCTAAGGCTAAGGAAATAATTTCAAAGGATATAGAGGAACCATTTGATTTAGCATTCTGGCCCTTGATGAGGATTAAAGTGATTTCAATAGGAGGGGACAATCATATTGTCTCTTTGGTGAAGCATCATATAATTTCAGATGGGTGGTCTATGGAGGTCTTCGCTAATGAATTAGTGGAGTTATACAATCAAGGTATTCATTCAAAGCCGCTATTCTTGGAGCAATTGCCTTTCCAGTTTAAGGCATTTGCTAAATGGCAAAATGAACGCTTTAATGATGGTTTATATGCAGAAAATGAAAAATATTGGTTAAAGCGATTTTCAAATATTCCAGAACCTTTAGTACTTCCTTATGATAAGCCTAGATTTAAGCAAAAGACATTTAATGGTGCTTTATTGCAACATCAAATACATTCAGAAACATTTATAAAGCTAAGAGCTTTTGCGGATCAGCACAATGTGAGTGTCTTTATGTTGACTCTTACCGCATTTAATCTATTGTTTTACCGTTATACGGGGGAAACAGATATCACTATTGGCACACCCTCGGCTGGAAGATATCAAGCTGGTTTACAAAATCAAATTGGATTCTATGTAAATACACTAGCATTAAGGACAGTATTCGAAGAACAAGATTCATTCTTGAATTTATTAAAACGTGTCAAAGAAACTACTGTTGAAGCTCTGGAGCATGAAGAATATCCTTTTGATAAGTTGGTTGGAGCATTGGATCTCGAAATGCGTATGGATCATTCACCCCTCTTTGATGTGGTTGTTCAATTTATGAATACAGGGACCAAGGTAGATCGAAAAACTCAGTTTGAAGGTTTGAAGGCTTACCCATTTGAAACAGATTGGAAGACCAGCCAATATGACCAAAACTTCTCCTTTACCGAAACTGAAGATGGGCTTTCAATTGCCGTTGAATACAACACAGATTTATTTTTTGAATCTTCAATCAGACGACAGTTACAGCATTTAGAAAATATACTCATTAGGGTCATCGCACAGCCTGATGTAGGAATTCACCAATTAAATTTTTTGACAAACGCTGAAAAGACTGCTCATGATCAATTAAGGAAAACCAGTGCAACATACCCTGAAACAGACATTTATCATCTTTTCTGTAATGCCGTAGGATCTTCTCATTCTAAAATTGCTATAAAAACAAGCTCTAGTACTATTAGCTATGGAGGGTTGCTAGATAAGGTACAGAGCTTATCGTCTTTTTTATTTGATCGATTAGGGGATCAAAGGACTCGTATTGGTTTACTCATGCATGAAGGTGAAGAAGCGATTGCGTCAATGCTTTCTTCTCTATGTAATGGTTATTGTTATGTGCCCATCGCAACAAGTCTTCCCTATAATCGTATAAAGTATTTTGTGGAGGATGCAGAGATTGAACTGCTAATTTTTTCAAAGGCATTTTTACGAGAAGCAGGGCAATTATATTGGGAATGCAGCAGTCTAAAACAACTTGTTTGTATTGATAGTGATCAAATTAATCTTGAGGTCGAACAAGCTCGAGATATCATGTCAGAGGAGTTATGGGATTTCATTGGTCAGTCTTCCGTTGATGAGATTTCAGGGGGTGCTTGGTTTTCGAGTTATACAGGGAATTCTTTTTCAGAGGCAGAGATGGAAGAGTATGCTCAAAATGCCTTATTAAAACTGGAACCCTATCTGAACAAGGATGTAAAAGTACTTGAAATCGGTTGCGCTTCAGGCTTGACCATGAGTAAAATCGCACCTAATGTTCATTCTTATTTAGGTACTGATTTATCAAAAGAAATTCTTTCTATTGCTGAGGATAACTTGATTAGAAAAGGCATAGAAAACTTCAGATTACTTCATGCATCAGCGGATGAAGTCGCAGAACATATTTCAGGAAGCTATGATCTGTTGATTATAAATAGTGTCATACAATGCTTTAGTGGTTATAATTACTTGAAGAATGTCATTCTTAGCTTGATCCCTTATATGAACGATGATGCCATTTTGTTTTTTGGGGATATCCAAGATTTAGATTTGAAGGATGATTTTATTTCTGATTTACGAAACTATGCGAAGTTAAATCCTAATGATAATGTAAAGCTTGATTGGTCTCAAGAATTATTTATCCCAAAAGCTTTTTTCTACGACTTAAAAGATTCTTTGCCTTTTGATTGCACTGTACAAGTAAGTCAAAAAATAGGAAAGATTGAGAATGAACTTACTAAGTTCAGATATGATGTTTTAGCCATAATTAACAAACAGGAAATAAAGAACCCTCTACAATCTTATTTATTTGATTGTTCGGATTTCCCTAAATCTATAAAAGAATGGCGTCGGCCAGTTTCTGCTGGTATTGATATTCCTGCCTATATTATTTACACCTCAGGGTCAACAGGAAAACCAAAAGGATGCGTTATTAGTCAACGTAATGTGATTCGTTTACTTTTTAATGATCAAAACTTATTTGACTTTAATTCAGAGGATACTTGGATTCAGTCTCATGGATATCATTTCGACTTTTCTGTATGGGAAATATACGGTGCACTTCTCAATGCTTCTACACTTATAGTGCCTAATGGTGAAGAAGTTAGAGATATAAGCACATATTATGATATTATCAGAAAAAACAGAGTGACTGTTCTAAATCAAACGCCACAAGTATTTTATCAATTATCATCCTTCATTTTAAATTTGGATTACCCACATAATCCTTCTGATCATTTGAGATATGTAATTTTTGGGGGTGAGAAACTGGTTCCTGGCAAGTTGAAAAAATGGGTATCTCAATTCCCTAAAGTAGATATGGTGAACATGTATGGTATTACAGAAACTACTGTTCATGTGACATTTCATAAAATAGAGTTGAAAGAAATAGATCAATTCCCTTGGCAATCTAATATAGGTAAACCCATACCTGAAACTCAAGTTTACCTTGAAGATAAGTTTGGAAATGCTGTACCCTTCAATGTTGGCGCTGAAATAAAGGTAGGAGGATCAGGAGTCGCCTTAGAATACTATAATAGAAAAAAACTTACTGCTCAAAGGTTTGTCACAGAGACAAGTTCACCTGATCGTGGTAGAATTTATTTGTCTGGTGATTATGCAAAATTGAATCAACATGCGGACTTGGTATATTTAGCAAGGAAGGACCATCAAGTCAAAATCCGTGGATTTAGGATAGAAACCGCAGAAATTGAAGCTGCCCTATTGGCCTACCCATCTATATATGAAGCGGTAGTGATAGATATAGAAGATAGTAACGGAGATAAATCTTTGATGGCATATTATACGGGCATTGAAATTGAGCAGGAAAATCTATTGGCGTATATTTCATCGCAATTGCCAAATTACATGATCCCCAGAGGCATTAGATACTTAGATTCTATTCCCAAAACAAAGAATGGAAAGTTAGATCGCGACAGACTTCCTAGCGGGGTCGACTTTACATGTGATCTGGGTGATACAAATCGAAAAGATTGGACAGAGACACAAAAAATTGTAGCTGATGCATTTTCTGAAGTGCTAACTGTTAATCAGGTAGGGTTAGACCATAATTTCTTTGAGATAGGTGGGCACTCCTTAAAGGCAATGAGTTTGATGTCTTTATTGCATTCAAGACGAAAAGTAGGTGTGCCACTAGTCTATTTGTATAAATTCCCAACAGTTAGAGACATTGCTCATTATATTGATGTTGCTAAGTATATGAATATTCAATATAAAGAGCACCCTTACATACAATTAGGCAACCCTAGTGGAAAGAAAAAACTTATTCTTTTCCCTCCGGCTCTTGGGTCTGCATTAGCATACGGACATTTAGCTGAATTATTGCCAGATACTTGTTTGTATTCATTCAATTATGTTGATAGTAATGACACAATGAAGAATTACGTCAGGCTGATTCAAGAGATTCAGCCTGAAGGAAGATTGCACATAGCAGGGCATTCTGCAGGTGGGTTTATGGCATTTCATGTTGCCAAAGAAATGGAGAAAGCCGGAAGAGAGGTTGCAGGGGTTACTATATTAGATGCCTTCCGCCAACATAAAGAGGGGAAGCAACATACAATTGAAACGATTTCAGAAGGAGTAGACCTTTATTTGAAAGCAAAATTTGAAGAGTTTAAAGATCATTTTATTGATATGGAGTTTTTCAAAGAAGTTTGCTATAAACAAGTCAAGCAATATTATGATTTTCTCTTCTATGCGGAGCAAGAAGGTGGTAATTTCATTAAAGCACCAATATATTTCCTGAAAGCAGAAAACAATTACCATAGAATCGAAAATTGGTCAGAATGCACAGATGCAGGAGTCACTGAGTTCTATGCCTCGGGTATTCATGGTAAGATGGTAGATGAGCCATACGTGCAAAAAAATGCAGTTATCTTAAATAAAATTTTAGAAACTTAAAAGTATTAAGGCCAATGTTAGAAAATCATATTCATTTAAAGGCTAGTGACAACAATAGTCCTGTGACTCTCACGCCAGATTCAATTGGAATAGGTCCTGAAATTCATGAGCTAATAGCTTGGTTAAATCGGAATATAACAGCTATTCAAAAAGATTTGTCTTCATTAGGGGCTATTCTGTTCAGAGGCTTTAATATTATAACACGCGATGATTTTAGAGAAATTGCTGAAAAAGTTGATGAAAAACAAATGACCTATGTTGATGGGAATTCTCCAAGGTCTAAACTTAAAAGCAATACGTACACTTCAACAGAGTTTCCAGCCGATCAATTTATTACCTTACACAGTGAGCTTTCCTACTCTAACTTATGGCCTCTTCGAATGATGTTTTGTTGTATAGTGTCAGCGATGAAAGGAGGAGCGACACCCATTTCTGATAATGCTGTTTTATTGGAAAAGCTTCCTAAGGAAATAGTAGAAGAATTTGAGGCAAAGGGATTGTGTTACATTAGAAATTTACATTCAGGTTATGGCTTAGGCCCATCCTGGCAAAAGACTTTCGAAACAGATATCAAGTCAGAGGTGGAAGATTTCTGTAAAAGAACAGATAGCCATTATATGTGGGTTGAAGAGGACAGTGTACGAATTAAACAATATAGACCAGCCATAAGAACACATCCTATTTCTGGACAAAGACTTTGGTTTAATCAAGCTGATCAATTTCATATCAGTAATTTTAATGCGGACCTTCAAGCGGCATATGAGGCTTTATATGAAGGGGACTCTATGAGTAGACCACAGCATGTAACTTATGGAGACCATTCTGAAATTGACCCTTCCTATTTTACTGAAATAAGAAAGCTTATTGATGAAATCATGCTGCCAGTAAGCTGGATTAGTGGAGACCTTGTCTATATTGACAATATGAGAATGATGCATGGTAGAGAACCTTTCGAAGGAGACAGAACAGTATTATTAACGATGTTTAAATAATATAGTATATATGTTTGAATTAGAAGAGCGCGATCTTTCCAAATGGCTGCAATCAAATTTGCCTAAATTTCATAAGTCAAAGGTGAATCAATATTTGCCTCCTTTTGAAATCGTACCTAATGGACTATATTTTTTTCTAGTTCAGTCGTTTCTCCACAAATATCAGATCGAACCTAAAGGGATGATTCACGTCGGAGGGCATATGGGGCACGAAATATTGCCATATGCACTTTTGGGTTTTAATGATGTTTTAATCATCGAGCCGTTGGAGGAGGCAATGGAAGCTCTTTCAAATATCAGTTCAATATATAATGATCTTGCTGCATCTTGTACTGATGTGTTTGGAGGGAGTCCCTTCATTCAGATCTCACTTGAACAGTTAGCTGCAGGAGAAAAAGAAGGTAGAACTACCTTGTATGTTACCAAAGAAAGCGGTTTATCCTCTACTCATAAGCCTATGTCAGAAGTTCAAGTAAATGGTGAAGATTTGGCTGCAGTAATAAAAGAAGAAGAAGTAATAGTCAGGCCTATTGATCAGATTATTTCTGAGCGATATTCTAAAACGGATTTTAATTGCATGAGGGTTAATGTGCAGGGTGATGAATTAGCCGTATTCAAAGGAGCCCAAAAAGTCATCCGTCAATTGGATTTAATCTTTTGTGAAGCGAATTATGATCAGAGGTACGAAAACATTCCTTCAACACAGGATCTAATTCAATTCCTAGAAAACTTGGATTTTAGTTTGGTGAGACATGATAAACTTTCAGATTCTATAGGGAATCTACTTTTCATTAATAATTCAAAAAATGGGCATGGATCAAAAGTTTAAGGATGCGATTAGCAATAATAAAAAGACTCTTCTTAAGCTCATTTGGAAGCACCCATCGAAAGCATGGAAGACTATCTTGGGCAAAGGAGCTGACAGTTTATACACTACTATGTCCCATGCAGATGATCCTAAATACAAACAACTAGATCAGCCTCTTTGGTTGAATTTCGGTTATTGGAACAAGCCGTCAACCTATGATGAAGCATGTCAAGCACTTGCTTTGAAATTAGGTGAACACCTAGAATTAGACATTGATGATACCCTTTTGGATGTGGGTTTTGGATTCGGAGAACAAGATATATTATGGAAAAGGGAGTTTAATGTTAAATCGATACATGGACTAAATATTACTCCTCTTCATGTAGAAATTGCTCAAATGAGAGTGCAAATGTCAGGGCTGAACAATAGTATTCATTTGCAAGAAGGAGATGCAACTTCAATGCCTTTCAATCACAACTCATTCACGAAAGTGAGTGCATTAGAATGTGCGTTTCACTTTAATACTCGTAAAAAGTTTTTAAAGGAAGCTTTCAGAGTTTTAAAGCCAGGTGGAAGGATAGGTTTAACTGATTGTTTCCCAAGAAAAGATAGAAAAAAGGATTTTTGGTATTGGTTTGTTCTGAAATCAATGAGTATTCCATATGTAAATATGATTTCAGAGAATGAATATATCCACCTTTTCGAAGATATTGGATTTACAAATGTTGAGATACATAAAATCACAGATAAGGTGTTTACAGGTATGGCTGCCTACTTTAAGAAAATAAAAGAGGGCATCCCGAAAGATGAGGTAAAAGTCGACCTTTATTCTGAAAACGTAAGAATTGAAGATTGGTGGTCAGGTAGGGGCTGGTACATGGGACTTGATGAATACGCCATTGTTACAGCAAATAAGCCAAAGTAATTATAGCATGCAGCCTTTCAACTATAAAAACAACATTCTTGGATTGATTGGTGGCATGGGGCCTTTAACTTCAGCACAATTCATTAAGACAATATACCAGCTTGCCAAAGAGGATGAAGAAGCAAGTATGCCAAAATTGCATTTGGTTTCAGAACCTAATGTTCCAGATAGGACTAAGTCTTTAATGCAAGGCGATACATCTTTATTAGCATCCAGGATAAATGAATTGTTAAAATCAATAGAACCCAATGTGGACAAAATATTGATTTGTTGTTTTACGGCGCATGCTGTCAGATATCAATTGTATCCTCAAGCACAAAACAAGCTGATCGATTTAGTAGATTACTCAGTTAATTTAATGAAACAGTTGGAGACTCCTACTCTTTTCATTGCCTCTCAAGGCGTTTATAGAACAAAGCTTTTTCCTCTTGAAAAATACCCTTTTGTATGTTTACTCGATGATACAGACAGAGATGAAGTGCATCATCAAATTTACAATAGATTAAAAATGGGAGTAGGCTATGATCAGGTACACGATTATTTTGAGGTATTATTAAATAAATATAATTGTACACAGATTTTTGGGGGATGTACAGAAATCCATCTTTTAAAGATGTGGACAGAGAATCGACTAAATATCCTTGACCCACTCTATGAAATTGCAAAAGAATTTACCTCTGCATAAATGATAGAAACTCCTGCAGACTTATCTGTATATATATTATATCTTAAGAAGGTTTCAATTAATGAAATTGAGAAGACATATAATGTATTGAATTCAGAAGACCAAAGAAGGTCAAAGTCTTTTAAGAAGGAAGAAGACCGGTACAGATTCTTAGGGGGGAGATATTTAATCTTAAATCATTTATTGAAAACGAAGGAGACAGCTCAGCTGAAAAATCTTTCCATAGATGAATATAAAAGACCCAACTTACCAAAATTTAATTTTTCGATTAGTCATGCAAAAGATAGGGTAGTGCTTGCCATAAGTGACCTTGCGACTGCTGTAGGCATTGATATTGAATATAAGCGTGAGATTCATGTTCCTCACTATCTAGAACCCTTTTCTGACTCTGAGAGGCAATATATTATGCGAAGAGATACTTTTAATAGGTTCTACCAATGTTGGACAAGAAAAGAAAGTGTATTAAAAGCATTGGGAAGAGGATTCTTGCTAGACTCTCAAGGAATTGACATACTTTCAGACAAGGTGAAATTTGGAAAGATTGAATTGCAAGTTATGCCGTTGAACATTGATACTCAATATAGCTGTCATTTATGTTTCGATCAGAAAAACGTAAACTTAGATTTTCATCACCTATAAGCTTAATCAATTGATTTGATAACTTTGAAAAGTTGAAGAATTACAGCCATTATAAGAGGGGTAATGACTAGGCTTAGTAAAAAGCCACCCAAAAATCCCAAGTAGGTCTTTTTAGCATATAAGCCTACCACCAAGCAAAACAAAATATAAACAGAAATGAGTACTACAGGCATAGTAAGAGAATACTCTTTTGGTAAAGAACTGAATTTCCTATAAGCATTGAAGCGAAAGCCTTAATTGAGTCGAACTACTAGTGATTTATTCAGCAGCTGGTTCTGTACTTGGCTTATTCTTCATCATACTATTCGCGACCTCTCTACCATTTGTATAAAGCTCATCAAAATAAGCTTTCATTTTTTCCGGATTAAAAGTGAGAAGTGTTCCTCCTGCTTCAAAGTGTTGGATAAAAATGTGCCCTATAGCATAGGTGGTAGCCATTGCATACAAGCTGATAGTAGTAAAGCCAAGAATTCCCCCAACAATTGGAATAGATCGAAGCAATGAAGCGGTTCCAGATGCCAACGATCCAGTTGCAGCTCCTGCAAGCAAGGTAGAAACTATACTTCTCGCAATTTCTTTATTGAAAGGCAATCCATAAGTTTTGGCTAGTTCATCAACTACCTTAATTTGGAGAGCTGTAATTCCAACATAATCGACAACAGGCACAGGAATTAAACCTACACCACCACTGTACCACATATATCTGGTAACTATTTTATTCGCTTCAGCTGTAGGTGCGTCTGTAATTACCTGAAGTTCACTTGTGTTTTTTTTCTGGGCCATATCTATAAAATTTGAAGTAAGATACAATAAAATCTAATCTTTAAATAAGATAAAGTATGTTAATTCTTAATTAATATCTCCTAAACAATAATCATACCTCAATTAATTCAAAGGGTTGAGTCATTATTGAGAAAGCTCTCAAGGAAGTGGCAGAAAATTACGATCTAATAAGGAAACCCTAATTATTGTCAGATAAAATAAAAGGAACTTCTTTGTCTCCGTTGCCAATTACTATAACTTTTGCATTTGGCGATGTGCTAAGAGCTTCATTGGCTTGTATGCTTCTATATTTTAAGAAAGATACACCAGATATTCTTTCAAATTCAGCAATACCTTGTGCTTCAAGCTTTTTGCGCTCTAATTCTTGATTCTCTTTGGATAGTTTATATTCATATTCTTGAGCCTTTTGCTTTTCTACATGTTTTGATTCTATGGCATCAACAAAATTCTTAGGAGTGATGACTTGCAAAATCTTGATATCCTCAAATAAAATTAAATTGTCCCCGACATCTCGTTGTATGGATTCAATTAGTTCGTTTTCCAAAATCGCTTCACTAACACTATATAGACTGTCTGGGGGGTATTGACTTAGTATATCTCTTATTTCTGCGATAGCCTCTGGAATGACTAATTTATTTACGTAATCAGGTCCGACATATTTATGTAATTTAGGCAGCCTTTCCCTTTTGGGAACATATCTCATAGCAAAAATGATACTTGTAGCCATGCCATTTTTAGTTTGGGCCTGCACAGTATCTTGAATAAGTTGAATGCGTGTATTATACACAGTCATTTCATTCCATGGAGCAATAATGTGAAGGCCTTCTTCAATTAAATCATCCTGTGTTCCACCATTGAACCTTTCGAATAATACCGCACTATGGCCCGCTGGAACAGTGATGAATATTTGTTTCCAAAAATAGACTACAATAAAAAATAGAACCAGGAGTATAATGATAAAATTCAAACCATTTTGGTCGATCCACAACTCTATTCTTTTAATCCATTTCGCTTTCTTTTTAGCCATTTATTACAATTTGGTTTTAAAGTTTTTATTGAATGTCACTTTTCCATCTTTATAATGGGTTTCTTGGACAATATTACCATTCACCATTTTTAATTTCCTGTCGCAATATTCAAAGTACATGTCGTCATGGGTTACGACTATTATAGTTTTCCCTTTTTCTTTTAAGGCAGGTAATAATTCAGTATAATAATGTTTTTTGAAAGTGGGATCCTGATCAGCTGCTACTTCATCAAAGATCAAAATTTCTTTATTCTCTAAAAGACTTACAATCAAAGCTAGACGCTTTCGTTGACCCGTGGAAAGATCAACAGTCGATAGCAAGCCATTTGAAAATTCAGTTTTGTGATCAACCTTAAAATCGACCAACAGCTCCTTAACTTTTTCTTCCTCAACAGCCTCTAAACCAAAAAGCTGCTTAGTTAGATGAAAATCGGTAAACACAACTGAAAACAATTCTCTATAGGAAGGGTAATTGTAACGTGTTATCAGCTGATCATCTACAAAAATCTCTGTTTTTTCGTCGGCGTAGTATAGACCAGTCAATACTTTTAAAAGAGTGGATTTCCCACTTCCGTTTCCTCCTTCAATGAATAACATCTCCCCCTTATTAACATTCAACTCACTAATAGGCCCTAGTGTGAAAACGACATCGTTTTTATTCAAATGCTCAAAGACAATATTTTTCAAGCGGATTTCATGGTTAAACTCAAGCGGATTGTCAATATGGTCTATGGATTGCTCGGAAGTAATATCTTCAAGTACTTCATTGGATATATGTTTACTTAATTCGTCTTCTAATCGATAAATGTTTTGGATAGCAATATTTACTCTTGAGAGTAAAGGTACAACAACCAAGACAGCACTTACCGGTCCAACGATAAACAAAACAGCCGTTACGATTCTCAATATTTCACCTTCATTCGGCTTCGTCAGAATTGGCAATAAAAAAATAATAGCACCAAGTAGTATGTAAAAGAAAGTCTGTGAAAAAAGAAAATTGATGGACTCTCGCTGGGCAGCACGCGTTTTTAATTTCATCACATCGAAAGAAAGACGCTGCATAAACCTCATTACAGAAGAACTCCTTTTGGAATTCACTTTATTCTCTTTAAATCCGTTAACAACGTGATTAATAATTTCGTAGAACTCCCTTTCTTTGGCAGATGTGTTTTTTAGCGTGGAAAGGACTTTCCGCCTGCTTATTTCATACACAAATGCAGCAATGAGTATGCCGACTCCTGTCATAATGAAACCTAATGTAGACAGGTAGAGTATGTAAAATAATGCGAAAACCAACATTACTGCAGATTGCAATGCATTCATTATCACAGGGGCAGAGGTGGAAATCTGAGCGCAGTCTTGAGTAATACTGTTAAAAATAGAGGATGCCCCCATTTTTTCGAGTGTTTGAAGATCTGAATGTCTTACCTTATCTGCTATTCTTGTACGCACCTTTCTAATAGCGGACTCAATAACCTTAGCTACATCACTAAAGATTTTCTTTTTCGATAAGACAAAAATGAGAATGGCAATAAGAAATATCAGAAAAAATTGTGTGTCTATTGCTTCTCCATTTCTACTTGCCTCTGCAGTAGATACGATGACGACTAAGATCACACCATTAGCTAAACCAGATAAGGTGGCAAGTACTACGGAGGACCTGATCTTTAGATCAGACTCCTTTTGAATAAATTCTAAAAGATTCAATATTAGGGTATTGGTTTAATGAATTCATTAAATATATCCATATTTACTCTCAACTTATACAAACCATACACAAAATATGATAAGTTCATGAAACCCACGATTTGGTGTCTTCCTTTTGCAGGAGCCAGCTATTACTCATACAGACCACTTTTTAAATCACTAGAAAATACAACTCACGTAAACTACTTAGAATTACCTGGCAGGGGCAATAGAGTCGATGAACCACTATGTTTAAAATACCAGGAAATGCTAGATGATCTTTATGACCAGATAGCCCCTAAAGTTACAGAGCCCTTTATTTTATTTGGTCACAGTATGGGTGCCCAGTTAGCGTACGATGTAACATGTTTGCTTGATATTAGGGCAGGATTGAAGCCAGACAAACTAGTAGTTTCTGGCAGGGGAGCGCCCTCCTCCGTTGAAATGAAACGACGGCATGACCTTCCCAAGAATGAATTTAAGCAAGAGTTAAAACAGCTAGGGGGAGTGCCCAATGAGATTATAGCGGATGAAGAGTTTTTTTCTTTTTTTGAGCCCATTCTAAGGGCAGATTTTCAAGCTATTGAAGATTATGTTTATTCCGTACATAAAGTGCTAAATGTTCCAATTTTAGCCCTGTTAGGCGATAATGAAGAGACAACTGAAAAGCAAAGTAGGAGTTGGAATCAGTATACAAACAATCGCTTTCACCTTCAAATATATAAAGGAGGACACTTCTTCTTATTTGATCATGTAGAAGAAATTCTGAAACTGATTGAGCGATTTTAAGTCTATTGAGTCTTTTCTTTCGTGACTAGTAAAATAAGTGCTGCAATAACTGGTGTTAACAATAAGGATAGTACGAAGGTCAAGGCAAAACCAATCTTTCGATTCATACCCCACAAACCTACTAAAAGGCACAGCAAAATGTAAGAGAAAGAAAACATAAAGTGTCTTTATAAAACACAATATAGCAATATAGCTGATATTTAGACCTTATTTAGTGATGTTCACTACACCAGTACACAACAACAACAACCCCCCCCCGTGATATCCCTGGCTGTATATTAATATGAATCTGATCCAGAGTAATTGAGGCTTGGATTATAGTTGGCAGTACCAAGCAAATCTACAGAAACAGAACTATTGGTAGGATTTCCAGAAATAGTGAAGCCTAAAGCGAGGAGGTCTCTATTCCTATCATCTGTCAATGCATTCAGAGCAATGGAACTTAGCTTATTTGTAACTATGGTAATACTAGTATCACGACAGCTTGAGAGTTCTGCCGGTGAAAAGTTGAACAGAATGTTATGGTATCTAGTATACAAACATCGAGCTGAAACCCACAAAACTAAAAAGCTGCATTTACTGGCATAAAACCAGAAAGCAGCTTACAAATTCAACGAAAAACTATTTTTTGACGGTCCTTGTTTTAAGCTTCAATTGATTATAAAGATTGGGTTTTTACTATCTAATATGCTGTCTAGTATAAATTAAGTTTCAAGTTCGAAAATTAAGGGTCGACAACCAGCTGATTTTCAGTTTTTGGAAAATCCGTTAGGCTTAGTGACATAAAGCGTACTATCTGTGAATATTGTATTTAAAGAGCTTAGATCCTTAAGTGACGACTTATGTCGATCAAGCAAATAAAACAGGTATCAGCTCTTCGATTTTGCCGATCGTTCTGAGTTTTATCTTTCTGTCCTGTTTCTTAAGGCCTTTTGTATTGTATTTGGAAATAAATATTTCTGTGAAACCCAATTTTTCGGCTTCTTCAATCCGCTGTTCGATACGATTTATAGCACGAACTTCACCGGTGAGCCCAATTTCAGCTGCAAAACAGATGTCTTTACCTACAGGAATATTGTGAAGAGAAGAAATGAGCGCCACAATAACAGCCAGATCAATAGCGGTGTCTTGT
>CAJXMP010000002.1 GCA_913056515.1 uncultured Lewinella sp. | reverse complement strand
CTCTACTGTTCCTTGGCATTTGTTCTGGTGTAAATAGGATACAAAAGCATTTCGGGTCATGTGGTAAGGCACGGGCATGTGGTCCACTCGAATGTTTTGAAGTAGATCTTCATAGTCCTTCTTTGAAAAATCATATATCGCAGCTTGTACATCCTCTATGGGCGCATCTTCGCATACACTTTTTTGCCATTCCTGAATATTATTCATGGCGGCATCTTCTAGTCTATCGTAGTAGATATAGTCTGATGCTAAGTGCTCCAATATCATGTCGGAACGAAGTTCTTCTCCTAAAATAGCTCGGTCAATGAAATGAAAAGTATATCCTTCATCTACATATGGGCCACAAGCCCAATCCACTTGAAAAGGGATAAACAACAATAAGGTAAGTACGCCACAACACTTTAAGCTATGGATGAACAAGTTGCTGTATGATTTCATTAGGAAGTTTTGTTGTCAATTCATTATTCAGATGGTAAAATAATAAATATTTGCCGGTCTTCAACTTCGTTTTATTTATATACTCTAAAGCTACTTGGAGGTCTTGGACCTGTACTTCTTCGAATTTGATATAGTCACCACGATATAAATAATGGCCTGCCACGTATTGGTCTGCATCTAAAATAAAACTGGATTGATCTTGAAGTAAGGCTGTAAGCTTATCTTCTGGTTTATGAATGATTTTGAAAAGCTTGTTGTCCCTGTAAACTAAATACCAGTCAAAAGCAGGCAGCGCAATATCTAGCGGTATGGGGTAGCTCATATTGTCTAGTAAATAAGTTTTAAGAATATCCAAGGAAAAAATGGAATTAATCTCATCCATATCTTGAATATCACCCATATTATAACACATCAATGCACCGCGTTCAACAGGAGGTATTCCGGTCTCTGCTGGATATCGCACTTGATGTAGTCTAATCGTAGCGGTGATTGCTATTGAATCTGGGAGTATGTTTTTTAATGCAGTTAAGTATTCAAAATATGCTGAACGAGTTCCGGCTGTCCAATCGCAATCGATTTGAATTTCAATGCACTGCTCTAAAAGAGCTGCTTTCGAAAGTTTGTCTTGAATTTTGAACCAAGTCTTTCGTGCCAATTCCTCCACCTGTCTATTGGATTTAAAACATGCATTGGTGATAAAAATACATGCAGTAAAGGTTCTGTTTTGCAGTAATACTGTATCTAGGGCAGCATCCGCTACTGGCACGATCTCTTCGCCTTGTTGGACTAAATCAAATATTCGGTAGTGTATATGTTCATTGTCAACTTGATCCAGATATGCTACAACATCCGATGGCTTATCTGGAATACTTTTCCAATGATAAAAGCTCAATGTTACCTCAGTAGGTTCATTAGAGCAAGCTGTCCAAAATATACAGACTACAAGTAGGGTAATCCACCGCATTAGATAATACCTTCTCGAATGAGGTCATGTAAGTGGACTATTCCTTTATAGGCTCCATCTTCTGTAATGATCAATTGCGAAATACTATTGGTTCGCATGATATTCAATGCCTTGACTGCAAGGGTATCGGATGGAGTGGTTTTGGGTGCAGTACTCATTATATCACCTGCTGTGAGATTCGAGGTATCTTTATGTTGTTCTAACATTCTTCTTAAATCTCCATCGGTAACGATACCTAGGATTTGTTCTTTTTCATCAACTACTACCGCACAACCCAGTCGTTTACTGGTGATTTCTAATATTAATGATCGAATATCTGTATGCGCTTGTACACTCGGTTTTTCGTTATTGGGAAATAAGTCTGCGACTTTCAGGTAGAGTTGTTTACCTAAAGCACCTCCGGGATGAAATTGAGCAAAATCATTTGGAGTAAATCCTTTTGCTTTAAGTAAAGCAGTAGCTAGCGCATCTCCCATGACCATCTGTAGGGTAGTAGAGGTGGTGGGTGCTAGATTATTCGGATCTGCTTCTTTTTCCATTGGGGTATGTAAAATCCAATTAGCATGCTTACCTAAGTATGAATCTTTATTGGCTACTAAAGCAATCAATGGAACTTGAAGTTGTTTGATTAAAGGCACTAGTGCTTTGATTTCTGCAGTTTCACCACTTTTTGAGATACATAGCAGGATATCTGATTCCTGAATCATGCCGAGGTCTCCATGGATGGCATCTGCTGCATGCATGAATAAAGCGGGTGTGCCAGTAGAATTGAGTGTGGCCACAATTTTTTGACCCACCAGTGCACTTTTCCCAATTCCAGTGATCACTAATCGGCCAGCGCTGCCATAGATTAATTGAACGATTTGTGCAAAATCATCATCAATTGCATCTAATAGTCGGCTAATTGCCTGATGCTCAATTTTTATAGTTTCTCTTGCAGTTTCTAGTATTTCTATAGTGCTAATCACCTGTATTTTTTTATTTTTGTACGCTTTCGATTAGAAAAAAATCAAAGCCTAATTTTTTTGATTGTAATTAGTTGAATTTTAGATGTTTAAATCTTACTTTCGGTGAAATTTTGAAAAACACACCAATTTAACTCTCCTTTTTACACTCGAAAATTATGATTTTTTAATCAATTAATAGATTTAATTGTTTTATGTCCAAGTTATTTATCTCAAATCCGCTATTTCAGCGACTTGAATGATAAATTAAGTTATTATGGTATTGAAGTCACTCAATTTAAATGAATCATTGTTACAGCACTTCGGATTTGATACATTCAAAGGAGAGCAAGAGGCAATTATTCAATCCGTACTAGAAGGAAAAGACACCTTTGTAACTATGCCAACTGGTGGTGGTAAATCTTTATGTTACCAATTACCAGCTATGATCATGGATGGTACGGCTATCATTATATCTCCCCTTATCGCATTGATGAAAAATCAAGTGGATAGTGTGCGTTCTTATGCTAAGAATGATTCAGTTGCCCACTTTTGGAATTCTTCCTTATCTAGGACTCAAATCAATAAAGTTAAGAGTGATATACAATCAGGCGCTACCAAGATGGTTTACATAGCCCCTGAGACATTAACTAAAGAAGAAAATATTGCATTCTTAAAATCGGTAAAGATATCTATGGTTGCTGTTGATGAAGCCCATTGTATATCGGAATGGGGTCATGATTTTAGACCGGAGTACCGCCGAATAAAGAGCATGATTAATGCAATAGCACAAGATATTTCAATTATAGCACTGACTGCGACTGCAACGCCGAAAGTTCAAACTGATATCGTTAAGAACTTAGGCATGCAAGATGAAAATCACTTTAGCTCTTCTTTCAATAGAACCAACCTGTTCTATGAGATTAGACCAAAGGGTCAAAAAGAAAATGTTTTTAAGAACATCGTTCAGCAAATTAAGCAGTTTGAAGGTAAATCAGGTATTATATACGTGCAAGCTAGAAAGTCTACCAAAGAGATTGCTGATCTTTTAACGGTAAATGGCATTAAAGCAGCACCATATCATGCTGGTCTAGACGCTAAGACAAGAAATAAGGCTCAAGATGATTTCTTGATGGAGGAGATAGATGTAATTGTAGCAACTATTGCCTTCGGTATGGGTATTGATAAACCTGACGTTCGTTTTGTGATCCACTACGATATTCCAAAGAGTATTGAGAATTATTATCAAGAAACCGGACGAGCTGGACGAGATGGATTACCATCTACTTGTATTGCATACTTTGCACACAAGGATATCCAAAAATTAGAAAAGTTCTTGCGAGATAAGCCTGTTGCTGAAAGAGAATTAGGTACGCAATTATTGAATGAGGTTACCGCTTTTGCGGAGACAGCTTCTTGTAGAAGAACCTTTCTATTGAATTATTTTGGGGAGCGTTTTGATGCATCAGCATGTAGTAAGATGTGCGATAACTGCGCTCAACCCAAAGAAAAGATTGCTATCAAAGAAGAGCTTCAATTGGCTTTATCTTCCATAGATACTTTGAGAGAAGAATTTAAGCTCAATACCTTAGTTGATTTTGCCGTTGGTAAGACGACAAAGATTATTCTAGACCATAAATTTAATGATCACCAAGATTTTGGTAAGGGTGCGAAGCAATCTGAATTATTCTGGTCCTCTGTTTATAGCTATGCCTTATTGAATGGTTTTGCATTCAAGGACATTGAACAATATGGAGTAGTCAAATTAACTGAAGAAGGAAGAGCTTTTATCCAATCACCTGAAGTACATCACATTGCTATCAACCAAGATTTTGATCAATTGACTAGTGATTTTGATGTAGACGATAGAGGTAGTGAGGCAGTGCTTGATGAGCAATTACTTAGTTTATTGAAAGACCTTAGAAAGCAAATCTCTAAAGAAAAAGATTTACCTCCATTCGTGATCTTCCAAGATCCATCCCTATTGGAAATGGCAACCAATTATCCAGTTAATACGGATGATTTAGCTAATATTTCTGGGGTTAGTAAAGGGAAAGCACTACGCTACGGAACTCGATTTACTTCTTTGATTGCAAAGTATGTAGAGGAAAATAATATCATTCGTCCAGAGGAGTTTGTTATCAAACAAGTAGCCAACAAGTCTAAGAACAAAGTGAATATTATTCAGTCTGTTGACAAAAAGATTCCTTTATATGATATTGCTGATGCAAATGGCATGTCCATGGAAGAGCTACTAGATGAAATGTACGTGATCGTAAACGCTGGTACTCGCCTGGACATCAACTATTACATTGAGGAGAATGTCGATGAATATTCTAATGAAGATATCAGAGATTACTTTATGGAAGCAGACAGTGATGACATACACAAAGCTTTCGAAGAATTGGAAGAAGACGATATTACTTTAGAAGAAATTCAACTGGTAAGAATCGACTTTATGAGCTCCATGGCTAACTAATACCCATGAGAATTGCAATTATAAATGGTCCTAATCTAAACGAGATTGGGACACGCGAACCAGAAATTTACGGATCCACCTCTTTCGAGGAGGCTGGTCATCAATGGGAAGAATTATTCCCACATACGCAAATTCAATTGCATCAATCAAATCAAGAGGGAATCCTTATTGATTTAATCCAACAGTTAAAAAACGAAGTAGATGGCCTGATTATCAATGCAGGAGCTTACGCACATACATCTATTGCCATAGCTGACGCTTTAAGATCTGTTACTATACCAATGGTGGAGGTACACATGTCTAATATTCATGCGCGCGAATCCTACAGGAAATCAAGTTATATGGCTGAAGTGGTTGATGCTGTTATTGTCGGTATGGGTATGCAGGGATATGCTTTAGCCATACAGTATTTGATATTCAAAGATTAAATACGCATATCAATAATACGAAGTCGGTATTTCCCATCTAAACGGATGGTTTTATATCGAATCAGTCGTTGGAGTAAGTAGCCAGATAATATAGTTGTACCACCAATGATCGCATCGCGTTTGGTATAGGTAAAGGTTTCATCAAAGAAGTGTGCACCACCCGCATACACATTCCAGCTTAAACCAAAGGTCATTAAACTAGTACCCAATGGACCAGACCACCTGCTTCGTCTATTGTCTCGAATAGCCACAATACTACTTAACTCATGTACTTGATCATCAAATAGAAGTAATTGCGTTTCAGGTATGATATCTATTAGTTCAGCCTGTCTCCAATCTTCATCCTGCGTGGTTTTAAACTCTAGCAGCTTGCCTGGATAAATACGCTCACTGAATGTAGTACCCGATTTTTCAATTTTTACAAAGAGTTGGCCATAAGCGTGTAGCGTGCAGAAGAGTGAAAGGATTAAGATGTGTGCGAGTTGCTTCATGTGGAACGCTTTACTTTAAAGAGTTTTTCCCTAGCATTAGGGTTGTGCTTGATTTAATTTTTTAAAAAACTTCTCAAACGCTTTATCCATTTTCGGTAAAGTGATAGGTTCTCGGTTGACATAGATAAAGAACACAGTCAGACATTTTCCCTCTATGGCCCAGGAGTCTTCCAATAATTGCTTTTGATACCTCAACGCTTCCCGCATCAGGCGCTTTATTCTATTTCTATCTACTGCTCTTTTAAAATTGCGTTTAGATACAGATACTGCAGCTTGAATCTTTGCTTGCCCTTCTTGACGATCAGTATATTCGAATATAGCTCGGATAGGAAAGGCCTTTACCACCGTGCCAGATTGAAACAATTGCTCAATTTGTTTCTGGCTCTTCAAATGCTCTGCTTTAGGAAATGTTCCTACCCTTAGGCTCATATGATACGTCACTTTAAAACCAAAGATAAGCATTCAGCAAGAAAAATGACTGCATTTACATGTACTCGCATTGGATTGAAGTCAAAAGCTTGAGATTGAATAAAAAAGACCATGAATAAATTGAAAAATCCTAGTGTAGATTGGTTTAACACCCCAAATCCAAAGCTCATTCAATCTGACCCAAGAGTTTTTACTTTAGAAGAACTCTTACAAGTAATCATAGGGACTGAACAAGTAGAAGAAACCATAATCAACAGCTTAGTACAGGCTTGTAATCATGATATCCGCCAGTTACGACATTTATCTCCGCAATTTTTTCAAGAGTTAAACCTTAAACAAGATGATGTCGATCGTTTATTGGCTGCAATTGAGCTGAGTAATCGACCTATTGCATCCCCTAAAAAAGCGAGTACCATAAGTAGCAGTGCAGACGCTTTTCAATTAGTCCGATCAAGATTGAGTAATCTCATTCACGAGGAATTCTGGATCATGATTATGAACAGAGCGAATAAACTAATCAGCATGCAAAGAATATCTAGTGGTGGTGTTTCAGGGACAGTGGTAGATGCCAAGTTGGTTTTTCTTAAACTCATACAGTTTTCTGCCTCTTCGGCAATCTTTGTTCATAATCATCCGAGTGGGAACCTTATCCCTTCACAAGCAGATATCCAACTGACCAATAAATTGGTTCAAGCTGGGCAGACATTGGATATCGTGATTTTAGACCACCTGATTGTTTCTGATGAGGCTTATTACAGCTTTGCGGATGAAGGCATGCTTAAAAAAGCAACATAATGAACAGCTGAAGTCATAAAATTGTAGACCGTAGGATATACCTGAACAAATTAAATTTATATTTGTATTGTTGAAGCAATCAGTACTTCGATTCTATCATCTATGGAGAACAAAAACAGCATTAATTTTAAGCTATTAGCTAGGGTACTTCGAGAGGCTATGCCTTATAAAAAGTTATTCATTCTGGCTTTTACCTTTGCAATATCTTTAGCTGTTTTGATGACGGTAAGACCTTATCTAATTAAGGTTATGGTTGATGACTATATTTTCAACTATGACCTCAATGGCATGGTTCGAATACTCGTCTATGTGCTTCTTGTTTTAGTGGCAAACTCCATTATCCAATACCTGTTTTTATACGATATCAATCTATTGGGGCAATCCGTCATACGGGATTTACGGATCAAGGTGTTTAATCACATCAACTCCCTGAAATTAAGGTACTTTGATACTACACCTATCGGGAAGTCTACCACCAGAGTTATAAATGATATTGAAACCATCAACTCCATTTTTACGCAAGGAGTGATTACAATTATTTCTGATTTATTGACTGTGTTTACGGTTTTGACCATCATGTTTTTGACCTCTTGGAGATTGTCTTTAATTATTTTGATCACCATGCCACTATTGGTTTATGCAACTTACATTTTCAAAGAAAAAGTGAAAGCAGCATATACCAAGGTTAGGAATCAGGTAGCCGAGATGAATGCTTTTTTACAGGAACGAATCACTGGTATGCGTATCGTTCAAGCTTTTGGTTCAGAGGAAAGAGAGCTGGATTCCTTTAAGAAAATCAATAGGACCTATACGCAGGCCAACTTGGATTCTATACTGTATTATGCCGTTTTCTTCCCTGTTGTTGAAATTATTTCTGCCCTATCCTTAGGACTGATGGTATGGTGGGGGGCTAAGAGTAGTTTAGAAGGCTTAGTCAGTCCAGGTATGCTAGTCGCTTTCCCAATTTACTTAAATATGCTATATCGACCTATTCGGATGCTAGCGGATAAATTTAACACCCTTCAAATGGGTTTAATTGCTGCAGAACGGGTTTTTGATGTGTTGGATAGTACAGAGCAGATTCAAGATGAGGGGAGCATCCTAGTCAATCGATTAAAAGGATCTGTTGCCTTTGAAGAAGTGGATTTCGCTTATGATGATGAACACTATGTACTGAACGAAGTTAGTTTCACATTAGAGCCCAACCAAACCCTAGCTATAGTGGGAAGTACTGGGTCTGGAAAGTCTACCATCATTAATCTGTTGTCTAGGTTTTATGAATTGAATGGCGGTCGGATACTAGTTGATGGAGTAGATGTAAAGGATTATGAATTAAATGCACTCCGGTCCAGAATGGCTGTTGTATTACAGGATGTATTCTTATTCTCTGGGTCCATCCTAGAGAACATAACGCTCCGTAATCCGAATATCAGTAGAGCCCAAGTGATTGAATCCGCTAAGATGATAGGGGCACATGATTTTATCATGAAGTTACCTGATGGGTATGATTATGAGGTACAAGAAAGAGGTGCTACCCTATCTATGGGGCAGCGTCAATTGGTCTCCTTTGTACGCGCATTGGTATATCAACCAGATATTTTAATTTTGGATGAGGCGACTTCATCTATTGATCCAGAGTCAGAGGATATTATTCAATATGCCATTGAAAAATTGATTGATAAACGAACCTCTATCGTAATTGCACATAGGTTATCCACTATCAAAAATGCGGATCGTGTTTTGGTCTTAGATAAGGGGCGTATAGTTGAGAACGGAAGTTATGCAGAATTACTAGAATTAGAAGATGGTCATTTCAGGAAATTGCATGACATGCAGTTTTTGGCAGCAAAATGATTTAGTCCTCCATTTTGATTACGCTAAGCTAAACAATGGAGCCGCTGGTCTAAATTGATGAACATATATAGCTGAGCTGCTGTATTTTTACTGTATCGAATTAAGAAATTGACATGAATAATAGAATTTTTAAGATAAACCCATTAACCGGATTACTTGTAGCTGTGCTTTTTATGGCTATGATTTGGTTTTTGATTAGCGGATTATGGAAACTGTTGAGTGTTTTTGCTCCTTTCATGTTCATTGCATCCTTTTTATTAGATAAAAAAGTACCACTCAACTATTTCAAATGGTTGGGGAAACAATATCAAGTGAATCTAATGGGTGGTTTAGCCCTAACAGCGCTTAGTGCGATTGGATTCCCATTTCTATTTGCCTTTCTATTTGCTCGATCGTTGATGAATTACAGATTGGGTAGACGGATGAAACAGCAGGAAGAAGCATTGGAGGGCGATTATATTGAATTTGAAGAATTGGAAGATCCTTTAGACCTTCCAAGACTAAATAAAGATTAAGATTTGGCTTGGATTGCCATCCTGATCGGGGCTATACTGGCCTTCAGTTATACTTTCCAGGTGTGGCAATATTCAAAATATGGCATAGCATTAAATAGCGAGTCAGCCCATACCAATGGGGTCCCTGATTTCACCATCCTAGTTCCGTTTAGAAATGAATCTAAGCACTTACCAGCAATTGTTGAAAGCCTTCAACAGTTAGCAATTCCTCATTCGAATTGGTCTGTAAGTTTGATTAATGACCATTCAACAGATGAATCACTCGCTGTCCTGGAGTCTTTAAGCTTACCTAGTCATTTTAATATACTCCAAGCACCTGGAAACTATACAGGAAAGAAAAAAGCCTTGACCTGGGGTATGGAGCAAGCAGGTACCGACTGGGTGATCTGTACAGATGCGGATTGTATTATGCAGCCGGATTGGATAGCTGCACTTTTTAGTGGTATAGATAATAATGGGGTATGGGCCATTTGTGGTCCAGTACACGTAATGTCTCAAAATTCTGTACTTACGGAAGTACAAATGTTGGATATGCTAGGGGTTATGGGTATGACTGCAGCTGGTCATAGGCATTTAGGGTTTCAACTGGCCAATGGTGCCAATTTAGCATTCAGGCAATCTGTTTTTATGGAATGTGGAGGTTTTACAGGTAGCGAACAGCATGCATCAGGTGATGATATGTGGATTGTGCAACAACTAGCGGCCAAAGATCCAAGACAAATTGCATTTCAATCTAATCCTGCTGCTCAAGTAAGGACCTTGGCAACTACACCATGGGCGGCATTCTGGATGCAGCGATTGCGCTGGGCAGGTAAAACTACCGCCTATAAGTCCAATGTTTTGAAAAAACATATCGGTATAGCCTTTGCCTTTAGTGTCTGGCTTATTTTTGGGTGGTTGGGTGTTTTGGTGTGGACTAACTGGGTGTGGATTATGCTGATGTTTTGGGGGCTAAGAATCCTAGTAGATTATTGGTATTTGAATCAGTTGGCTAAGCATTATAGGCTAAGGATGAATAAAATCCTATATTGCTTAGTGCAAGTTGCTCATGTGTTTTATTTAGTTGGCATAGGTGGCTTGTCCTTATTCAAGAAAAGCTATTCATGGAAAGGTCGAACACTTCGATAAATATTGATCCTACCGCCACGCGCATCCATTTGTCGGCACGTCAAATAAAAAAAGTGCCTGAGGAGCTCAAGGCTTGCGTTAATCTTCAAGAATTGGATCTTTCCAATAATTCCATTCGAGTGCTACCAGTTTGGCTTTTTCAATTACCCCAATTAAGGACCTTAAATCTGAGTTCTAACAAAATCAAAGTTTTATCCTTACCCGATCATTCAGTGACGATCAGGCGTTTAGATTTATCGAAAAATCAAATAGACTTACTTCCAGGCTTTGGGCCATACTTTCCTGAACTGCATAGCCTAGATATCAGTGCGAATAGACTTAAAAAGATAGAACCCCAGGTATTTGCCGGAGCAACGCTATTGAGGAATTTGTTCTTGAGTAAAAATAAAATAGAGCGTTGGCCAGATAAGGTGCAGGGACTTCATCTACTTAAACACTTGGACCTATCTAACAATATGCTGAAACAATTGGATTGGAGTGCGCAAGATTTAAAGTTTTTGGAGCATTTAGATTGTAGTAACAACCCGCTACTTTCCTTTAAACTTGATGCCACCCGCTTTCCTTTTTTAAAAATATTAAGTCTCTATAAAACTAAGTTAGAGCAGCTACCACCATCTGTTTTTGAATTAGTGAAATTGGAAGAATTAGATACTAGGGGTATCGCATTTAATGAAAAAGATATTTTGCTGGGATCAGGACGACTAAAAAAGATTAGGTCGAAGCAGGCTACAGCTCCATTTATCGCATTTACAAAGCGTTGTTCCTTCAAAAATATTGCGCCTGATTTACGGGCTATCCTTTTTGATGTTTTATTCCAACAAACTCCAATGGATTGGTCTGATGTGGCATTGGTCCAAGCATTGAAAAGCTTAGACGCTAAACGATTCAGTCAATTAAAATATCAGCGCGCCTTGTATACTAGGACTACTACAGATAGAACATTTGAGGATGCCGATGCTATTTATTTTGAGGATTCTTGCGGCTTGCCTAAATATTTACTTGAAATTTGGAAACAGCATTTAAGCTTAAAAGTACAAGTAGAAAAAGAGCGAGGAGGCTGGTGTGTTTTTGGTAAGCAGAAAACGAATCCTTCGCTAGAGGGAGGTATTAGTTTAGATCGCTTCTGGGAGTTATACGGTCGTGGATATACGGATGAATCTAGGATGAATCAAATTAGGGACTTGATATATTCCAATACAGAGGCCTTCCGGAAAATGGGTTTAGATATGATCTTGCATCATGCCTTGGTATGGAATTTCAAAAAAGAATTAAATCAACTTGAGCGGGCAGGTAAGCTTCAAGTACCTAAATACATTAAGACATACATTCGCTCTTAATAGATATTAAGAGTGCAGTGGTATATGTTATTTATGCAAAATGTCCGTAACTTAAATCTATTAAGCTTTGTTAGTTAATTACGCATGATGTTAATGCATGAGGTTAAAACAATTATTTAGCTTAATTTCCCTTTTAACTTAACAGGATATCCCTATATGAGAAGAATCTTACAAGTTGCCATTTTAATCTTTTCCTTTGTTGGTGCTATTTCTGCACAGAACAACCAGCAGTACAGTTTATATTTTTTGAATCCAGGTAGTTTTAATCCTGCTGCTACTGGAGTGGAAGAAAATATCATATTGACAGGTGGTATTAGGAATCAATGGAGTGCACTTCCAGGTTCTCCGGTGAGTCAGCATGCTAATGTTCAGTTTGGTGCTCAACCGCTTGCGGGTGGCCTTGGCTTGTATTTCGAACAGAATCAATTAGGTTTAACCCGAGGTAGTAAAGTGGGTTTGTCCTATGCTTATAATTATTATATCGGGAATACAGGAAGATTGCGATTAGGGACTTCCTTGTACTGGCAAAACTTTTCTATTGATGGAAGTCGTATCCGGACACCAGATGGCACATATAATGAGAATATATTTGATCATGAGGACAATTTTTTGAGCTCAGGATTAATGCAAGGCAATAGCTTAGCTGCAGATGCAGGGGTTTATTTTATTTCAAATGCTTTTGAAGTTGGCCTCTCTGTTAATAATGTTTTTGAAAGTAGTCGATCGATTAATGGATTAGATCTATATGAAGGTAGGGCATATTATGTTTATGTGGCGAATAGTTTTGAGGTAGGAAGACATATCACGTTTACGCCATCTGTTTTGTTAAAAACCATTTTGTCGCAGAGCCAACTAGAAGGAAGTGTGAAATTTGTTTATGATGACAATATTGTGTTTGGTGGTTCGTTCAGAGGGTATAACGAAACCTCTGTAGATTCGGTCATACCATTTGTTGGTTATTTCTTTGGATCAGGCTTGAGCCTTTATTATGGTTATGATATTGGCATCTCAGCCCTGCAGTCAGTGCACGGAGGTTCGCATGAGCTCTTGATTCGCTATGATCTGGGAAAAGCGGTATGGAAAGGTAAATTACCGCCAATAATTTACAATCAGCGTTACAAGAGGTGATTTTAAACGAAATTAATGTTGTGATGTTACGTTTAAAATCTTAGTTTAGGTTAGGATTTACGCACAGGTTACTGTGCTTTAAATAGTTAGGTTTCTATAGGTTTCAATTTTTTGCTGCAAATAGAAAATTTCAGAAATAAGCAGTTCTATACATTTTTTGCTTGTTTTATGGCATAAATGTTAAGTTTTTATTGATTATTTCGAGAAAACAAAAATTTCATTTTGTGATAAATAATTAAGAAACTATATTTACGGACTCTTATCAAAATGAAGGAAAACTCGGGTGTAAAATGAAGAATTTATTAAAGACATCTTTCGTACTTATGTTGCTAGCGGTAGTAACATCGTGCGGTACTCGCGAAAACGGTCAATTAATCGGTGTAATGGATCGTCCAGCGTGGAACGGTATTAATCCTTATGGAATGGTTTATATCCCATCAGGAACAGTACACATAGGTAACAGTGACCAAGACATTGCAAATACCTACACACAACGACCTAAATCAATCTCCATCCAAGGTTTCTACATGGATGAAACGGAGATTACAAACAACGAATACCGTCAGTTTGTATACTGGGTCAAAGATTCAATTGCACATTCTATTTTAGATAATACTTACGAGTCTGAAGACGGTAGTGAGACATACATTGATTGGTATGCTGACATCGATTGGGATTCTGAAGAATTAGAAGAAATGTTCTATACAGGTAACAACAAGTTTGCCGGTAAGAAAGAATTAGATGTAAGTAAATTAGAATACGAATACCAGTGGTTTGATTGGAAAAAAGCCGCTCATGATAAAGGAAAATCTCCTAGGAGAAACTTCATCATGGAAGAAAAGGTAAACGTATATCCAGATACTATGGTGTGGATTAGAGATTTCTCTTATTCATACAACGAGCCTATGACTCGTAACTATTTTTGGCACCCTGCCTTTGATGATTACCCAGTTGTTGGTGTAAATTGGTCTATGGCTAATGCGTTCTGCTTCTGGAGAACGAAGCTTTGGAACTCTTACGCTGCTAATGGGGTAAATTCTGAAGATTTCCGCCTTCCTTTCGAGCACGAGTGGGAATATGCAGCTCGTGGTGGACACGAACTAGCTCCTTACCCTTGGGGTGGATATTACATCAGAAATGCTAAAGGTTGTTTATTAGCCAACTTCAAGCCTGGTCGTGGTAACTATCCAGAAGATGGTGGTCTATATACGGTTAAGGCAGATGCTTACTTCCCGAATGATTACGGATTATTCAATATGTCAGGTAATGTAGCTGAGTGGACGAGTTCTTCTTATGAGGCTGGTGCATACGCACACATTCACGATTTGAATCCAGATATCCGCTACGATTCGAAGGAAGATGATCCAATCGCATATAAAAGAAAAGTAGTTCGCGGTGGTTCTTGGAAGGATGTTAAGTTCTTCTTGGAAACAGGTACACGCCACTGGGAGTACGAAGACACAACTAAGTCATACATCGGTTTCAGATGTGCACTTACTTTCTTAGGTCGTTCAATTGACGACTTCTAGGAACCTTAATTGAAAATATGGATGTCAAATAAAACCAAATGCTGGCATCCATATTTTATATCCTTTTTTGTTGAAAAAATTCTCCTTAAGGATGTAACTTTTATTGTTAATCTGATTTAAAAGGTGAATACAGCAATTTTTTTATCCATTGACTAATCAAAATTAAATTTTAAGGAAATGAGTAGTTTTGTTAAATCTAAAAGTTTTAAATACGCTAAGAACTTGATTATTGGTGTGGGTGCAGCAGTTGTACTAATGGGAGCACTTTTTAAGCTTCAATCATGGCCATATGCATCTGAAATGCTTATTATCGGACTAAGTGTAGAGGCACTAATCTTCTTAATGTTAGGTGTATTAGGACCAGACAAAGATTACTACTGGGAAAAATTATACCCAGGTCTATCTGACTATGAATCAAATATCGCTCCGCTTACTGCTGGTGATTTAGGTGAAGTTGCTAAGCCACTTAATGCTGATGCAGTTGAAGCTAACCTAAGCGGAATGCTAGAAGAATTAAAAACAATGTCCACTTCTTTAGGATCATTGAAGGCACTTCAGGAAATTGACTTTTCTGGAACATCTGAGCAAGTAAAAGCTATGGGTAACTTCTATACACGCTTGAACGAGGCGATGGCAGACCTACAGGATTCTGTTGAGGATACTAAAGCATACAAAGATCAGTTGGCTGCTTTGAATGAGAATCTTGGATCGTTGAACTCTGTGTACGGTAACGTACTTAACGCAATGTCTAACATTGGTAAGAACTAATTGAGGTTCACTGAGTCAATTATTTTTTAAACACTAAAAAAAAGATCCATGTCAATTCCTAAGGAACCGCGGCAGCTGATGATTAACCTGATGTATCTGGTTTTGACAGCACTGCTTGCGTTAAATGTTTCTGCCTCTGTAATGAACGCGTTCTTTACATTGGAGAAAAGTATGCTTACATCGAATGCGATTGTAACGGAAAGTAATGAAAAAGTATTAGAGGCTATCCAAGCTGAAGCAGAAGCTTATGAGGGTGATACCTTGAAGCAAATTGCGCTTGAGAAAGCAACTGAGGCTAAAGTAATTGCTGACGATTTCGATGCATACATCGAAGGTATTTATGATGAAATCTTTGCGGCTGCTGGAGGTGAAGATCCCAAAAAACCGGGCTCTCATATTCCAAAAGACAAAAAGAATAAAGATATCACTACGCGTCTATTAGTGGATGGTCAACCTAAGCAAGGTATTGAGCCATTAGGTCCCCAGATTTACGCAAAAATTATCGAAACTAGAGACAAACTTAAAGGTTTAGTATCTGCTGAAAAGCAAGAACAATTGGAAAGTGCAATGCCTCTAGGTCGAAACATTGAGAACTGGCAGGAGACTGCTACTCTAGATAAGGCACAGAAGAATACTACGTGGACTACTTATAAGTTCCGTCAGATGCCAGTAGCGGCAGTAATTCCTATGCTTCGTTCATTCCAGGCAGATGCAAAAACATCCGCTTCTGCAGTAATGAATGAAATGTTTGCTGAATCAAAAGGTGAGATTATCAAATTTGATGCATTCTTCCCTGTTGCTTCTGCTAAATCGAGCTATGTTCTACAAGGTGAAAAGTATGAAGCGGATATCTTCCTTTCAGCTTTCTCAACGGCTGCTAGTGAATCGACTAAGATTTACGTAAACGGACGTGAGATTGAGATGGAAGAAGGTAAAGGTATCTATTCTGCTACAGGTTCGAAGTTAGGTACAAACTCTTACAACGTTAAGATTGATGTAACTAACCCACTAACGCAGGAGACCGAATCTTACGAGCAGAAATTCGAGTTCGAAGTAGGTCAGCCATCTATCGCTGTTGCAGCAGATCAGATGAATGTATTCTACATCGGTGTAGATAATCCTGTAACAGTTTCAGCTGCGGGTATCAACTCAAATGCAATAAATGTTTCCATGACTGGAGATGGAGGTGGTTCTATCTCTAAGACAGGTGGTAGCTCATATAATGTTAAAGTAACTAAGCCAACACCATTAAATAAGTTTGCTTTCGTTACTGTAACAGGAGGTCCAAAGCCAGTAAAAGTACCTTTCCGTGTGAAGCGTATTCCAGATCCAGTTCCTGCATTAGCACCAGGTGTACATGAAGGAAATATGGGTAACGGAACATTCAAAGCATACCAAGGTGTAATTGCTGAGTTGAAGAACTTCGATTTTGATGCAAGATGTAACATCCAAACATTTGATTTGGTACGTATCGCATCTCGTCAGGATCCAGTAACTGCTCAAAACAAAGGAGCAAGATACAATGATAAGGCACAAAGACTGGTAAACCAGGCTAAGCCAGGAGATACATATTACTTTAGAAATATTAAGGGTAAATGCCCAGGTGATGCTGCAGGTCGTAGCCTACCATCTATGGTATTTACAATCAGATAAATAAAATCTTCTTAATGGCCGGATATTTCGGTATTCGGCCATCTATTAAATTGCTGTAAAATGAAGAAGACTCTTAAAAAATTAGGTTTTGTTTTGTCTCTAGTGGTAATGTTGATGCCACTTGGACTATTTGCACAAGGGACTCCTACTGGGATCACTACTGAATCAGGTGAGCCATTAGATGCTAGACCTGTTATCGATGGTGTAGTGGAAGAAAGGTTAGTCCTGGATCACAGAGTTCTGCCTTACGACCATGTTCGTGAAGCGGATATCATGTGGCAAAGAAAAATTTGGAGAGTGATTGATGTTCGTGAAAAAATGAACAAGCCTTTTGCTTATCCTGAGCGTCACTTTTTCTCTATCCTATTGGATGCAGCTGTAGATGGTGATATCACTGTTTATAGTACAGAAAATGACAAGTTTACTATTCCTTTAACAGCTGAAGAAGTAGCTTCTAAAGGTACACGTATCGATACCGTGGTAACATTTGATATCGAAACGTACGAAGAAAAAATTGAGATCACGCGTAATGAAATCAATCCAGATGATATCAAGCGTTTCCGTGTAAAGGAGGTTTGGTTTATGGATGAGGAGTCTTCAGAAATGCGTGTACGCATCCTTGGTATTGCACCACTTAAAGATGTATTGGATGAAAATGGTACTTTCCTTTATGAGGAGCCTTTATTCTGGGTGTACTACCCACATGCAAGAGAGGTTCTAGCTAGGGAACGTGCATTCAATGCAGGTAACGGTGCTTCTCCATTGTCTTGGGAAGATATCATGGAAGCTAGATACTTTGCTTCTTATATCATCAAGCGTGAAAACGAATTTGATCAACGTCTTCAAGATTATCTATCTGGTATAGATATCTTATACGAAGGTGAAAAGATTAAGAATGAAATTTTCAACCTAGAGCAAGACCTTTGGTCTTACTAATAGGTCGCAAAGATCAAAAAAGCCGTTTCGATTGTCGAAACGGCTTTTTTTATTGCATGAATTCCCAAGCGGATCGATAGGCTTGAACTTGATCGATATGATTTAAGAAAGCGGAATAAAATTTATCGGATGATATAGTGCCACTATCACCCACTAAAACCAACATACGTTTTGCCCTTGTCATCGCTACGTTCATTCGCCTGTAGTCCTTTAAAAAGCCTATATCTCCTTTTTCATTGCATCGCACCAGTGAGATATATACTACATCTTTTTCTTGCCCTTGATAGCCATCAATAGTACTCACTTTAATTTGATGGTCTCGGAGTTGTTCATCATCCTTAAGCTGATCTTCAATATAGCTTACCTGCTCCTTATAAGGTGAGATGATAGCTATATCCGCTTGATCTCCTTCCTTTTTACACGCTTCTATCAGTTGTAGCATATGCTCTCGAATAATCAAATATTCATCTGGATTGAATCTACTCTTACTGCTAGGGTTCACTTGTTCCTCAAATCCACACCCAGCAGTATCAATGAACTGTAAGGGCTGGTTAGCAGCAATCTGTAATCGAACCTCTTTTACAGAAGCATCAGCCTGTAAGGCGCCCTTATAGAATCGCTCATTGGAGAATTGCATGATCTGTTCGTGCATCCGATACTGTATATTGAGCAGGCTTGCTGTATGGTTGTACTGTAGAGCATATTCCAATAAGGTTCGTTCAAATCTATGCTTTCTAGCCTGATCCGATTTGATAGTGGGTGGGAGCTGTTGTGGGTCACCTACAAGCGCAACCTTTGCAGATCGACTTATAGGAATCCAACAAGAGGGCATAAGTGCTTGAGCTGCCTCATCAATTATGCACATCGGAAATTTGATGTTTTCCAGGACTCGGTCGCTTGCACCAACTAAGGTGGCACAAATTACCTGAGCACTGCTGATAATCTGATCAATCAGTCTTTGTTCTAATTGATGGGCCCAAGTTTCTAATTCAGCTGCTTCTCTGAAAAGGTCCTTGCGTTCTAGATAGGCATCTCGATCAAAGTTACGCTTGTATTTTTTGGCTTTCCTCCGCGCTTCAGCTGCGTCTTTTCTAATTTTCTTTAGTGTTTTAGCTTCTGGATGTGTACCTAATTTAGCCTCCAGGGTATGATATAATAAGGATTCACTAACCCTCGAAATATTTCCTATCCGCAATACATGTATTCCAGCTGCTGCTAGTCTTTCCGTTAGTAAATCTACTGCTGTATTGGAAGGAGCACATAGCAAGATATTATTCATCCTTTTGCTTAGCTCGCGCACAGCTTCAACGATCGTGGTTGTTTTTCCCGTCCCTGGAGGTCCATGGATTATAGATACTAGATGATTACTGTTTAAGTGATTGAGGGCTTGATTCTGGGAGGGATTAAGTTTGATGTTGGGTATAGACGCTATGGGGTGTTTTTCTTCTGTTTTAAAGCCCAGTAGAATATCCCTCAGCTCCGCTATCCTATCTTTTTCTGCTTGAGCTACTTTGTTGTGTGCTTTAGCCATTTCAACATAAGACCGCTCCTCAAAACCTAAATCTACACCACACATGCCTTTATCTATCCAGTCCGGGTGATCCTTGCTCGATAGGATAACTTTCATTTTATTTTTCTCTACAAAGTGAATGACTCCATTCATCTCTGCCTTATTTGCACTAGCATATTGTGTAAATAATCTAACCGTGTTGCCACTTCGAAATTTGTGTGGTTCGCCAATATTATTGATCCTGGTGAAGATGACAAAGGCTCTTCCACCGATTGTATATCCCTTACGTTGTATATCTAATGGATACCAGCTATACCCTGCCTTTTTGCGTTCAGCCAATGGCATTCTGAGCACCCATTCTTGAAAATGCTTACGTTCGTGCTCGCGCTCTGCCTCTAGTCCTGCTTTGCTCTGTTCTAAGAGTGCGGTTATGGCTTTTCTATTATTAATATTATTTCCTGACATGAACTATGCTAGATCTTTGAAGAGAACAAATATCTATTTATTTAGATCAAAAGGAAGGTCTATTTTTGATTTTTGATCGGTGTTGTGTGATTTCCCAAATCATGTAGCCAAATACAATGAGGTATTCAATGATAATAACTACAAAGTATAAGTGCTCATAATCGCTATACTTGATATAGCTGAGACAAGCAAGTGCAGACCAAATCAGTATAAATCTATAGGAGGTGAAAACAGATAGTGCTATGGGTAAGGCTAAATACCATGGATGTACGGTAGTTGAGCCAATCAGATAGATACAAAAGGCCCAAAAACTTATTTGTATCAACCCTAATACATCTGTACTTCTATCTCGTATGGCTAAGATAATACACGCCAATAAAGTAATTAAACTCAAAATGGGACCTACATAATGAATCATCCCATAACCAAATTTTAATTTAATAATCCAGTCTAGTAGGTAATATATACTTGCATTGAATTCAAAGTTTCTGAAGTATAGATCAAGGCTATCTGTCATATTGAATAGGAAATCAGCAGATAGGAAAGGACTAAAACTTATACCCAATACTAGAAGTAAAGCCATACCGTATAGCAGCAATTTTTTAATGGAAAAGCGTCTGATTAAGAAGATTTGTGGGATGAGCGTGATGAGTTTACTGGAAATGGATAAACCCATTAATAAAGCTGCCTGAACAGGTTTCTGGTGGAGTAAGGCGTGTAGGGCTAAGAAAAAGAATACAATCAAAAATGCTTCAAAGTGTACATTACCACTTAGTTCAATGATTATAAGTGGGTTGAGGGTGTATATAAGTAAGTTTCTTGGATGAATACGATATGATTTTAATAGTCTGTATATCAGTATTATAGTGCCTGTTTCTGCTATTAATATCAAGGCTTTTATTAGTGTGCTTACAGCCAGCCAATTTTGTCCAGCTAGATAAGTTGCTGTAGAAAAAATCCCTTGGGCAAAAGGAGGATATACCGAGTGATAATGGGGTGAATTCAGCTTTTGGTAGAGTTCAGGACTTAAGTAAGCTGGTGCTATTTGTTGATCGATATAATAGCTTGGTATTTCAGCAAAGGGGTTAAATCCTAAGTTGTTGAGATAACCATCCCAGATGAATCTATAGATATCGTCAGATAGATTTGGAAAGGCAAATAATAGACTTATTCGAGCTAAGAAAGCTATGCTTATCCAAAAGTGTAACTGTCCTTTTTTTAAGACTAGAAAATAGATTCCGAAAAGGAGGGAGTAAGAGGCCAATATCTTTGGAAATTGATCTTGCTCGAGTAGATAGTTCAAGGGGATTAACACCAGCAAAAAAGCGAGGCCTAGGAGTGCCTCGGGCCATTGGACAGCTTGCCAGTGTTTGATAAACCCTTTCATTTATTTATTGAGTTGTAAGTGTTTAATAGAATAGAAACAAATACTACCGAACCCTATGGCTAGTAATAAGTGAAAGACTATAAAGGCTCGTTGACCTGTAGTCAATGCATAGGCTGTTGTGCCTATAAATACAATGGCTAATAATCCTTCAATGAGAGTAGAAGTCGGTATTTGTTTGGCTAGATATGCATTGGACTTGATCTGATCTTTTCCTGATTTTAAATCAAATTTCGGCGTTCGGATAAAGGCTGATTTTTTACCCATGAATCCTTCTAGTACAGCAATGGAATTATGCAAAGATAAACCCATGGATAGGCCTAAAAATAAGGGGTACTGAACGATGAATTTACCCATCTTTTTGAGCCAGGATTCCGTATTGTAAAAAGCCCAAACATTGGCCACATAATAAATGGAAATGATAGACAGCCAAGAGAGCATAAAGTAGGAATAAATGTACAACGGCAAATGATCTAACTTATGGAAGAAGAATAGCAGTGGGACCGAGCTGATAGCTGCTATCAGAATAAATACAAAGATTGAAGACCCTAAGAGATGTGCACTACCATGAAGCTTTTGTGAAAATGATAGGGAAGATCTCCAGATTTTTGGGAGCATTTTTTTAGCTGTTTCTGCTCCACCTTTCATCCATCTAAATTGCTGAGATTTTAGTCCATTCATTTCTGCAGGTAATTCGGCAGGTGAACCGATATCTTCTAGATAGACTATTTCATATCCTTTCAGCTGGGTTCTTATACTTAAATCTAAATCCTCGGTGAGTGTATCTGCTTGCCATCCCCCAGCGTCCTCAATAGCTGAACGTCTCCAGACACCTCCAGTGCCATTGAATTGAAGGAGATAGTTTCCTGTTTTACGACCTACTTGTTCTACTGAAAAGTGTACGTTTAGCTGAAGTGCTTGCAACTTAGTAATGATGGAATAATCTTTGTTGATATGTTCCCATCGGGTTTGCACTACACCAATTTTTTCGGAAGTAAAGTGGGGAATAGTTTTTTTCAGGAAATCAGGGCGAGGTAAAAAATCTGCATCAAATATGGCCAAGAATTCACCTTTAGATACAGACATATCGTACTGTAGGGCACCAGCTTTGAACCCCACTCTTTCAGGTCTCCTAATTTGTTCTATTTGAAATCCCTTTGCCTGATATTCTTTGACTTTTTGTGCCGTTATATCTAGGGTCTCATCGGTGGAGTCATCTAAAATGTGGATTTCAAATCGATCTTTAGGATAGTCCATCAAGGTGATATTATCTATCAAGCGTTCTACTACAAATTTTTCGTTGTAGATAGGGAGTTGAATGGTTACAAAGGGCCATTCTTGTGGTGTTGTGTCTACCTTGGGTTGGAGCTGATTCCTATGCGCTTTTAAGTATTTAAACAATAGGGTGAATTGTATCAGGCAATAGACGGTGATATAGCTTAATGCTAAAGAATAAATCAGGAGTATGCTGTAGTATATAATCTGCATAGATTTAAATGAGCTTAAATATGGTCCAAAGAATTTTATACCCAGCTAGTATGGTCCCTTTGATGGTGCCAGAAACTTTTGAAACTCCAATACGTTGTCGATAATCTACGGGTATTTCAGTACAATTCATGCCTTGTTTTGCTGCTTTTACTTGCATTTCTACTGTCCAACCAAAATTAGGGTCTTCCATTTGAAGTTCCATAAGTTTATTGTATCTAATTGCTCTAAAAGGGCCTAAATCTGTAAACGTATAGTTGTAAATCTTTTTGATCAAGGTAGTAGCTAACCAGTTTCCAAATATCTGAGGGATAGTCATAGATCCTTTTTCAAGTTTGCCTAGAGCACGGGAACCAATGACTAAATCCATGTCAGCGTTTAAAATGGGTTGAACTAAATCAGGTAATTGCTCTGGATGATCAGAAAAGTCTCCGTCTAGGAATACAATGATTTCAGGAAGCTTCTTTTTTTGACTGATATAATCCATTCCTTTTAAGCATGCAGAGCCATATCCTTTTTGATTAGCATCTACAACAGTGGCACCTGCAGCACGGGCAACTTGTGCGGTGTTATCGGTACTGTTATTATTACAGACGATGATTTCTCTAACCCAATTAGATGGGATAGCCTCCACGACTTTTCCTATGGAATGCTCCTCATTAAATGCCGGAATGATTACGTCTATAGCAGCTTTCTGATTCATGCGTTAAAAAAAGTAAAATTAAACCATAAATTTGCTTTTGAACATTAATAAAGAACATAAATCCTATTAAGTTTGCAATCTATGCGGTCCACCTTACTCTATATATTTTCTACAGTAGCCCTACTCTTGTGTATACAAGCGTGTCAGTCTGATGATGAGTTGATCACTGATAGTAGTGCGAAATTGGAGTTTTCAGTGGATACCCTTCGATTCGATACCGTGTTTACTGAACTAGGGTCTGCAACAAAGTTTATAAGGGTTTATAACCGACACGATAATCCAATTAATATTTCGGAGATTCGCTTAGAAGCGGGAGATCAGTCATTTTTTCGAATTAATGTGGATGGTATCCCTGGAGATCCAGCTACTGATATTGAAGTTCCAGCAAATGATAGTATCTACATTTTTGCTGAGGTGACCGTAGATCCTGACGCACCACTTTCGGTATCTCCATTTGTTATAACAGAACGCCTACTTTTTGAAACCAATGGTAATGAACAACAGGTTACACTTGAAGCATGGGGTCAGAATGCTAATTACATTCCGTCTAGATTTAGTAGTGGGACTTTTTCTCTATTATCCTGTGATTTTGGTGAAATCACTTGGGATGACCCTAAGCCCTATGTGATATACGGCATTTTATTTATTGATAGTTGCACCTTAAATATTCCTGCAGGTACGGATGTCTATGTGCATGGGGGAGTAGCTTTGGGTGATGATGGTACTGGTTCGAATTTTGCATATAATGATGGGATGCTATTTGTGTTACCTGATGGAAGATTAAATATCACAGGTACAGTGGACGAGCCCGTGGTGATTCAAGGGGACAGATTGGAAGAAGTTTTTCAAGAGGAACCTGGTCAATGGGCGGGTATTCGATTAAGCTCTGCAGATAATACGGTGGAATATGCTGAAGTGAAAAATGCCTTGTATGGCTTTTATGTGGATTCCGCTGCAGAACTTTCGATTAAGCATAGTCAAATACACCATACTGCTGGTCCAGCTTTATTTGGACGGCATGCTCGGATTGATGCCGAGAATTCCTTGTTTTATGAAAATGCAGGTCAGGCAGTGCAGTTATCCTATGGGGGTGATTATTTCTTTGATTATTGCACATTAGCCAACTACGGTTTTGATAGTCCTGCTTTGCGCTTATCGAATGGGGTTTGTCTTGATCCACTTTGCACCCAGTTTTTAACCAATGGTATCACTGCTCGTTTCAATAATTGTATCATTACAGGATCAAGAAACGATGAATTGGTGATGTCTGATTTCTTTGGAGGAACCTCATTCTTTGATTTCAATATTCAATTTGATCATTGTATTGTTCAGGTAAAAGATATGCTTGATCCTACCGAAGGAGCTTATCCAAACTTCTTTGAAGATTTTACAACAGATTGTATTAATGCTGTTTATGGAGATACTCTATTTGTGAGCATTAATGAAAATGACTACCAGCTTGATACGCTTTCTATTGCTGAAGAGGCTGCTAAGGTGATCAATGGGATTTCCTTAGATCTGCTAAATAGAGCGCGCGATGCAACCAATCCTGATATTGGTTGTTTTGAATATCAATATGAATAAAAAGGTTGTTATTCTTGGTTTAGGCTGGTTGGGTCTTCCTTTGGCAAATCAATTGCTTCGGGAGGGATACTCCGTTTACGGCACTAAGCGTAATTTACCTAATCAATTACCCAAAAATGGGCTCCATATTAGTACATGGCAATTAGGCGAATCCCTACCAATTGAACTTCGGAAAGCCGACTATTATATTTTTACTCTTCCTCCAGCTGCCGATGAGGCATTTGTTATCAAGACTAAGTTTTTGTTTGAGGAAATACCCTCTAGTGCTACTCTTTTGTTTTGTTCATCCACTTCTGTTTATGGAAATCAAACTGGGGTTCTGCATGAAACTAGTTCCTTAGAGGGAGGGAGAAGATCTGGGGCCTTATTAGTAGAACTAGAACATTACTTGCAAACAGATGTAGGGTTCAATCGGGTAGTACTGCGATTTGCTGGATTGATTGGTCCCAAGCGGCATCCAGTATTCAACTTGTCCGGGCGGACTATAGATTCCAATGAGAATCAAACCGTAAATTTGATTCATCAAGAAGATATAATAGGTGTCATTTCTAAGATACTGAGTAGGTTAAATACCACAACATCTATAGATTCATATCAGGTTTATAACCTAAGTTCAGGTGAACAGATTTCAAAAAGATTGTATTATGGGGCGCTGGCTAAGCGATTTGGCATTCTTCCACCTACTTATACTGATGGGAAGAAAGCTATCCAGCAACGTATCATTAGTAACGAGAGGATAAAGGATGAATTTGGGCATAACTTTAGATCCATATTAGATTATAAGCTCTAATAGGTTCTATTTAATTATATTTACTAACCATTTTAATTCAATTCAAACAATAAAAGAAATGAGAAACTTGTTTATCGCTCTTGTGGCTATGGTTTTTTCCTTTAGCGCACAAGCACAAATTACAACTCCAGCTCCATCTCCAGCATGTAAAACAACGCAGATGGTGGGTATGTGTGAAATCACATTGGAGTATTCTCGTCCAAGTGTGAAAGGAAGAACTATTTTCGCTGAAAATGGTCTAGTTCCTTTCGATCAAATGTGGAGAACTGGTGCTAATAGAAACTCTATGGTTACTTTCTCTACAGATGTTATGGTAGGTGATCAAGCTGTTGCAGCAGGTACATACGCTATTTTTACTATTCCTAGAGCTGACGAGTGGACAATCTACTTGTATACCGATACTGAGAATTGGGGAAATCCAGAATCTTGGGATGAAGGCAAAGTAGCTGCTACCTTAAATGTTCCTGCTAATACGCATGAAACTACTATTGAGTCTATGATGATTGCTGTTGATAATATCACAATGAACTCTTGTAATATTGTTTTGGCTTGGGATAATACCTATGTTGGTATTCCAGTATCTATGGATACGGATGCAGTGGTTTCTGCTTCTATTAATAAAACATTGGCTGGACCTACAGCTCGTGATTATTATTTAGCTGCTCGTTACTATTTAGATTCTGACCATGTAGATATGGCACAGGCTGCTGAGTGGGCTGCTACGGCTAATAAGATGGATCCTAAATACTGGCAGTTGCGTGTAGAGGCTTTAATCTTAGGAAAGATGGGTAACTACAATAGAGCAATTGAAGTTGCTAAGAAATCTGCTGCTATGGCAAAAGAAGCTGGTAATATGCAATATGTAAAAATGAACAATGAGTCTATCGCTGAATGGAGCGCTAAGAAAGATGCTAAATCTGGAAAAGTAAAACCTGGAAGCTCAAAGATGTAATAAAAAAGGGGACTTGAATTCAAGTCCCCTTTTTTTATGTTGTGCTAGAATCTAACCTGGGATCAGATTCATTATTACCTATCAATTGTTGAATCAATAAAGCCAGTATCAACACTAGAATCCCACCGATCAGATTCAACCAAAGAAAGGCAAGAGGTGTAAATGCATAGATACAAACAATAACAGTCTCAGTAATAATAGCTGCAACAAATACTGCATTTCCTTTTACTCGCTTCAAGAAGAAAGCTGTCAAGAAAATTCCAAGGATAGTGCCATAGAATAAGGAGCCAATGATATTTACCGCTTCAATCAGGTTATCGAATAAACTGGCAATCATAGCAAAGAATAAGGCTACACATCCCCAAGCAACAGTAAAAACTCTACTCATGACCAAGTAGTGCTTGTCTGATTCATTGGATTTAAATACCCGTTTATAAAAGTCTACCATCGTAGTAGTAGCCAGAGCATTTAATTCAGATGCGGTGGATGACATCGCTGCGGAGAAGATCACCGCAAGAAGTAATCCTATTAGCCCAATAGGCATGTAGTTTAGAATGAAATTGATAAAGATGTAATCTCCATCTTCGGTATCCAGATTTTCATCTGTTTGTGAGATTAATGCTTTAGCCTCATTTCTTAAGTCTTTTTCCTGTTGCTCCAATGTTTTTACCGCAGCCAAATTACTCGCATAGTTACTACTAGTTGCTTCACTAGCATTGAATGCGCGAATAGCTGCTTGCTTTTCTTCAAAGACTACATCATATTCTGCTTCTAAAGACTGGAAAGCTGCTGCATTTGGAGAGGCATATACGGCCTCCACATTGCCTGGGTTAAAGTGTAAAGGAGCCTTGTTGAATTGGAAAAATACAAAGACCAAAATACCTACAAATAACACCAATACCTGCATCGGACCTTTAATGATACCATTAAAGATTAAGCCTAGTCTACTTTCATTTAAGGATTTACCGGATAAGTAACGTTGAACTTGTGATTGGTCGGTTCCAAAGTAGGACAAGAATAAAAATACCCCAGCCAGCAATCCTGTCCAAATAGTATACTTTTCAGTAAGATCAAATTTGAAATTGATTATTTCTAGCTTATCTAATTTACCTGAAATCTGAAGGGCATCAGTGAAATGAATATCGGCTGGTAACTTGTAAATAATTACCCCTGCGGCAATGAACATCCCCGTCAGAATGATAATCATTTGTTGTTTTTGAGTTACACTCACCGCCTTTGTCCCTCCTGCAACGGTATAGATGATCACTAGGATACCAATGAAAAGATTGGTTTGTTCTAATGGCCAACCAAGGATGGAGGACATGATAATGGCTGGTGCAAAAATGGTAATACCTGCTGCGAGTCCTCTAGAAATCAAGAACAATAAGGCAGTAAACATCCTTGTTTTTAAATCAAAGCGTCTTTCTAAATACTCATAAGCTGTATATACATTGAGCTTATAGTATATGGGTAAGAAGAATACGCAAATGATGACCATGGCGATTGGCATTCCAAAATAGAATTGGGCAAAACCCATACCATCTTGGAAGGCTTTTCCTGGTGTAGAGAGGAAGGTAATGGCAGATGCTTGGGTCGCCATTATGGATAGGCCAATGGTCCACCATTTTAAGTCTTTATCGCCTAATAAGAAGCTTTTGACATTATTAACAGATCTTGTTTTCCATACCCCATACCCAACGATTCCAAACAGGGTACTTAGCATAACAATCCAATCCAGTGTGCTTAATTCCATTCTAGTTATGCATATTGGTTAAAGAAAAAGTATAAACTACAAAGTATTATAAAGTGCAAGATCAAGGTGTAGGTATACACCCGCTTCCAAGTACCTAGAAATGGAGGCGCTTCTTCATGTTGGTCGTTTAATTTGGATTGATCTTCCATATTTCATTGTTTGTTTAGGGCGATTAAATTGGCAAATAGGCGATAAGCTCCAGGGACACCTGCTGGTAATTCTCTGAAGAAGGATAAACCAGTATATACGTAATAACCCTCTCCTAATTCTGCAACTAATAATCCTCCATCAAGTGGATCTTCTCCTTTATCATTGGACGAAAGTATTGCTGTGTATTCTTCAGACCATTCATCTGGGAAATAAAGCCCTCTTTCTTGTACCCAATTATCGAAATCACCTGCATTTAATTTATTGGGTGTTGTCATAACTGGATGATTTGGAGCAAGTACCCTGATTTCTGCTTGTTCGTCTGATACCCGTTTTCTACTGATATTCAAAGGATATGGCGGAACTTCACCTTTAGGCATTTTTAGCCCCCAGGTGGTTGTATACTGAACAATCATGGTTCCACCTTGGCGCACATAATCAAATAGTGTTTCATTATAAAAGCGTAGGGCCTCAATGGTATTATATGCTCGAATACCTAACACAACTGCATCGTATTTTTGTAATTCTTTCAGCGGTGTGCCTACTTCTATTTGATCCACTTGATAACCGATTTGCTCTAGGCTTGCCGGTACTTCATCACCTGCTCCTTTGATATAAGCAATTTTATTTCCTGCTATTGTGAGGTCAATATTAACTGCTTTTGCTTTTGCTGGAAGTAGAATAGATTGAGTAGGGATATGATCATACTCAATAAGCGTTAGCGAGCGATCAAATTGTTCGCCATCAGCTTCAAATACTGCTTGTAATTCTACTTCAGAAGCATTCGATGGCGGGTATAGCATAAACTCAACCAATTGATTCGCTCCTTTTCGATCTAGATTGATGTCAAAAGCACTTGGTTCAGTCCTCCAACCTTTCGGTAATTGTATGGAAACGGATCCTTTCAACTGATCTACACCTGCTTGAACAATCACATTCATTGGCTTTGGATCGGCATTACCAAAAATAAATGCAGGTTCTTCAATTCGAACAAAAGCTTTAGGTAGCACTTCAAAAGGTTGATAGATTTCTCCTTTAACGTTGTCGGTATATTTGTATTCTAAATCTTTTTCAATTCGAATATTGACCCCTTGTACCTCAAATAGAAAAGATGCTTTAAGACTTCTTGGAGTTTCAGGAAGTCCTCTCAATAACAGATCTTCTACTTGATACATACCTAGGGCTGGATCCTCGTTTAACCAATATGGACTCGTATAATCCATGTCTGCTGGTATATCTATAAGCTTATTGAAATTATATACCTCATTACTCGTTAATTGGAGTTGTAACAGGCTATCCTGCTCCAGGGGTAGATAATCTACTTTAATCAATTTTGCAGGGATATTTGAACGATTGACTACCTCTACGTTAAGTCCAATAGTTGTTCCAGGAGCTGCATTAGGTGCGTCCATAACCACATCAATATACAATCCCATCGCTTGACGAATGATTTGAGTAAGGTCTTGTAGTTTTTGGTCTTTCCACTTATTATCTGGCATTAGGGCAATCATTTCATGCACTTCCAGTAATGCAGGAACAGAGGCTTCTGGAGCCATTAAATCGTATGTCTTAAGAATCTGTCCAATCTTTTCTCCAATTTTTTTACCTCCCTCTACACGATTCCAAGTCATGTCAATACCTTCGAAAGGATTACTTCGATCTATAGGCATATTACCTTCCAGTAATTCCAAATATTCTAAGGTAGTTCCTCTGGTAGGCGTTCTTCCCATCCCTTGGCATTTATGCATACTTCTACTTTCGGCTGCAATCTCAGTATTCGATTTACCTAGGACAGGATAGTAGGTACCAACATCTACTGTGCAAAGGTTTGTTTTGTCTGCTTTTGCAAATGCTTCTCTTGATCCATAAAACCACCATGAGGTATTCAGGAACAATCTTTGTGGAGTCCAAGGACTTGCATATTCCAGTTGCTCTGGGAACATTTTGGGATTTCCTGCCATTCCAAAAGCCTCTACGGAAAGCATAGCAGAAGAGGTATGATGTCCGTGTGTGGATCCTGGTGTTCTATGATTGAATCGATTAATGACTACATCAGGTTGAAGTTTTCTAATGGTCCATATAACATCCTCAAGGACTTCAGCTTTATTCCAAATATTAAGCGTTTCGTCAGGATGCTTGGAGTATCCAAAGTCATTTGCTCTAGAGAATAATTGATTTCCTCCGTCTACTCTTCTGGCTGCTAATAGTTCTTGAGTTCGTATGATACCTAATAACTCTCTAATTTCAGATCCAATCAAGTTTTGTCCACCATCTCCACGTGTTAATGATAAGTAGGTGATGTCCAAATGTTTTTCATTGGATAAATAAGAAATCATGCGGGTATTCTCATCATCTGGATGTGCAGCTACAAATAGAACTGTACCTACAGTGTTTAATTTTTGGATGTCTGTGAATATTTGACCAGCTGTGCGCTGTTTTTGTCCGAACAAAGAAAGTGTGACTAGTAAGGACAATGTAAGGGTAATGGATAGTTTTTTCATCAAAATCTTTTTTAGTAAGCACGATCAAGTCGTGAGCAGATTGATTTGGACTAAAATAATGGAATTTCCGTTAATCCTTGCAGTCTTTTAGGGCTAATCGGCTCTGATTCCAAAAAAAGGCCAATTTTGGTTGTTTCTCGAAAAAGTAGCAGTCAGGACAAGCAATGTAAATTGCAAGACACTCGTCCATTTGAATAAAATCTATCTTATTAATACAAAAACAAACACTCATGAACAAAACACTTACCTTTCTGGCATTGGTATTAACCTGCCTTATAATGAGCATTCCAGCTCAAGCGCAGCAGATGAATGAAAAAAGGGTCGAGCGCTTTTTCAAAAAATTAGAATTAGAGACAGAGGGCGAGGATGGTGTATGGATGGTCAACTTTGAGGACCGTTGGATACTTGTTTTTGCTGACGAAGATTCGGATAGGATGCGAATTTTTACACCCGTAGTCAATCGGGATGAGATTGATCATTCTGAGTGGGAACGCATGTTGGAAGCTAATTTTCATACCGCTTTAGACGCTAAGTATGGCCTATATAATGAGTATGTGATTGCTTTATTCTCTCATCCTTTGAGCTACTTGGACGAATATCAATTAGAGGATGCCATGAATCAAGTGGTGAATTTGGCGGATACCTTTGGAACTTCTTATGCTAGTTCTTCTATTCTTTTCGGTAAACCAGCGCATTCATTTTATAGAGAACAGCCGGATGAAAAAAACCTCCGAATCAATCAAAGACCCGGAGGTGATGTAAGAAATTAATCTTTTTGTTCTTTTTGCTCTTTTAGAGCTACTTCTTGGACCGCTTTGCCAACCTTCCAGGCTACTGATTCATTCAATGTCGGAGGTATGATGCAATCTGCAGTGGGTTCATTGATGTGGTCTGCTATCGCAAACGCAGCTGCTAATTTCATTCCATTTGAAATGCGTTTAGCCCTAGCATCCAAAGCTCCTCTGAATATTCCTGGGAATCCAAGAACATTATTGATTTGGTTTGGAAGATCGGATCGGCCTGTACCAACTATAGCAGCACCACCTTTCTTGGCCTCTTCTGGCATGATTTCTGGAATAGGATTAGCTAGACCGAAGATGATTGCATCTTTAGCCATGGTCTGAACATCAGCTGCTGTAAGTAAATTACCTACACTTACTCCAATAAATACATCAGCATCGACTAGGGCATCCTGAAGGGATCCAGCTTTATTTTCAATATTTGTATAGTTCTGAATTTCTTCTTTTGCAGAGTTTAAGTTTGTTCTTCCTCTGTGTACAATACCTTTACTATCACATAGGATAACATCTTTCACGGAGATACATGAACTAGCATCCTCCATATGGACACAGCGCAATAATTTGGCAATTGCGATACCAGCTGCACCTGCTCCATTAATGACTACTTTTAGGTCAAATAGATTCTTTTTAACCACCTTTGCAGCATTGATTAGTCCAGCTAGTACAACGATGGCAGTTCCGTGCTGATCATCATGGAATACAGGAATACCAATATCTTGTAGTCTTTCCTCTACTTCAAAACTTCTAGGAGCGGCAATATCTTCTAGGTTGATTCCTCCAAAGACTGGAGCGATTAATTTTACCGTCTCTACAATTTTATCTACATCCTGGGTGTCCAAGCAAATTGGGAAGGCATCGATATTTGCAAAACGCTTAAATAGCATAGCTTTTCCTTCCATTACCGGTATAGATGCATGTGCGCCAATATTACCTAAACCCAACACAGCCGAACCATCACTTACGATAGCAACCGTGTTACTTTTAATCGTGTAATCATATACTGCCTCTACATCTGCTGCAATTGCTTTACAAGGTTCCGCGACACCAGGTGAATACACTAAAGAAAGATCTTCTTTTGTACGCACATCTATTTTAGGATTGACTCTGATTTTTCCCTTTAGCCGCTTGTGTAAATTCAAGGATTCCTTAAAATAATCCATATTGATTTTTTATGATTCATACATAAGCCAACCCGCAATTTCATACTGCTCTTGTTAATTTGGTTAGCTTGTTGATTTTCAATTCTTTTAGTCTATTGTAAATGTTTTACTAGTCTACCATGCTTAAAAATGAAGCATCAAAGTTAATTTGATTTAGATTAAATCCACTATTCTAACTGGACTTGTTTTCTTAAATATTTAAAAGTTTAGACTCTTCTATTGAAATATAATAAACTCAAAGCTTGGTTTATTAGTTTTAATGTGGAATTCCTCCTTCTCTATTGTATTGGTTGATTTTATTTAATTTAGATTTTAATGATGTGCCTTAGGGCATAGAAAAACGAGGTTAAAGGATGAGTAAGATTAGGGCAACATATCGATTTTCTTTCTTTTTGGTTACAGCGGTTTGGACAGTGATGCGAATCATGGTCAGTCTTAAATTGGATAAGCAAAAAGGACAGGATTATATATTGGAAGTTAGGCGTAAGTGGGTTAGATATACGATCAAGCGAGTAGGGGTGAAGTTGGATATGAAAGGTGTTCTTCCTGAAATTGAGGGACCTGCCATAATCGTTCAAAACCACAAATCTTATTTTGATCCCATGACAGCTCTACGATTGGTTAAAGCTATGCCTGTATCAAAAGCAGAGGTGAGTAGCTGGCCCTTGATTGGATTTTTAGCAGATTATACCGGAGTACTGTTTGTGCGAAGAGAGGATCGACAAAGTAGAAAGGATACCCTTGCTGGGATGGAAAAAGAATTAAAAAAAGGAAATAATATCCTTATCTATCCAGAAGGAACCACCACTGCAGACCCAAAGACCCTTCAATTTAAATTGGGATCTTTTCGTTTAGCGGCGAAGTTAGGTGTACCAGTTATTCCAATGTCTATTGAATTTTCTAAAGATGAAGATTCCTGGATAGGTACAGATATGTTTTTACCTCATTTCTTTAAAACCTTTGGCAAAAAAGAAGTTTATATCAAGGCCTCTGTAGGTCCTGCGATATACGGTGATGATCCGGAAAAATTATTAGCCGAGGCGCAACAATGGATTGATACAGATATATTAAAACTTCGAAAAGAATTTGCTGAAGAGGGAATCACTAGAGACTAGTGTTGGGTGGGTATTATCTATTCACTCAATACAGCTAGTTCATCCCCGATTCTGACTTGACCTCCACGAATGACTTTACAAGTTATGCCACCATGGCCCACCATAGCTTGATACCCTCCAGGGCCGATGTTTTCTTCCATTCGATCACAAGGAACACAATCTCCCGTTCCTTTTAGAATAACTTCAGACCCTAGGCTGAATTGTTTTCCAACAAGGGCTTTAAGATTAAACCCTTTTACTAAGATATTTCTGCGGGTATCTTTAGGATCAATATTTGATTTCCCGCAAAGTGCCGCTACTGTTGCTAGGTGTTCTTCCTGCATAATGGTGACCATTCGGTTGCCTAACTTGCCGTAATGATCATTAGCAATACCTTTTCCTTCCTCTATTTGGACGGAATCAGCAGGAATAACCTCACCTCTTCGTTCTGTGCGATAAGAAATATAGGTTACAGTCCCTCTTTGAGGTGCATGAAGAACGAGTTGATCTAGTTTATTGGCCATAACAGCTGATTTTGTATTAACCAAATATAATACAATAGGAATGTAGTTACCCTATTATTTAGGTGTGAACTTGAGTGAAATGGAATTAACGCAGTGCCTGGTGTTTTTTGCGGTAAATCGTTCTCCTAAAAAGACATGCCCAAGGTGCCCTTTACAATTCGAGCAAATAATTTCAGTTCGTCGACCATCTGCATCAGGGACGCGTTCTACTGCACCTGCTATTTCATCATCAAAACTCGGCCAACCACAACCAGAACTGAATTTGTCCTCGGATTGGTACAGTGGTGTATCGCATTGACGGCAAGAATAAGTGCCTGCTACCTTATGATCATTATACTCCCCAGTAAAGGGCCTTTCAGTTCCTTTATGCAGAATTACTCTTGCTTCCTCCGGACTCAGTGGATTATAAGACTTACTCATTAGTTGGATTTTTTAAGATAAGCAGCATATTGCTTCCTGAACTTTTCAATTTTGGGATTAATGATTACTCTACAATACCCGTAAGAGGTATTATTTTCATAGAAATCTTGGTGGTATTGTTCTGCATCATAAAATTTTATGAAGGGCGAAATTTCAGTCACCACAGGGTCTTCCCAAAGCGTAGTCGCGAAGATTCTTTTAACATTCATAGCAATTTCCTTTTGCTTGTTATTGTGATAAAAAATGACGGAGCGGTATTGAGGGCCTCTATCATTCCCTTGTCGATTCAAGGTTGTAGGATCATGTGTTGTAAAAAAAACTTCACATAAAAATTTAAAGTCTATCTTCGAAGGATCGTAGGTTATTTGAACCACTTCTGCATGTTTGGTTCTACCCGTACAAACTTCTTCGTAGGAATAGTATTTAGTATCTCCTGAATAGCCTGATACTACAGATACAACTCCTTCTAATTCTTCAAAAACTGCTTCTACACACCAAAAGCATCCGCCGCCAAAGGTCGCTTTTTCATATTTCTGGGCCCAAGTTGTGGCACTTAGTATTAGCAGTGTGCTTAGTATTAGGTAACGCATAATTGTTTCTTTTTAGATATAAAGCAAAATCGTTGTTAATGGTTTAAACAGCAGTCAAAAAAAGGTAATACCAACTAGATATTACCTGCTTTATTACAATCCAAGTACACTGACCGGCATATTTGGATCGAAATCCCCTTGAATTACCGGAGTTTGTCTTTTGCCAGTATATGCTTTTACATTTGTATTGATGAATTCAAAAAGCTCTGCTATGGTAACTATTCTATCCCTTGGCTGTATATCTGCTTCTCCTTCTAATCCTTTGATGAGGTAGTGACTAAATACTCCTTGTCTTAGACCCTGAGACTCTAAAGAGGTTTCTTGAGACTTAGAAGACATAATAAGAGCTGTACCTGCTTTAGCTTGAGCCAATTGATCATAATAAGATTCAATGATGGTCTTGTCTTCACCACTTTTCATAGCTAGTAAAGAACCAGAGTGACAGGCATCTGCAATGCAGATTTTGTATTTAGCGTCGCTTTCCTCTAAAATTGATTTAATGGTTTCGTGGTCAAGACGGTTGTTGTATCCATCAAAATCAATAGGTAAAAAAGCACCATTTAAGCCATGTCCAGAGAAGTAGAGCATGATCAGATCTTCTGGACCAGCTTTGGCAAAAGTACTGCGCATGGCTTCTATAATCTTCACTTTTGTAGCTGCTTCATCAATTAAGACACTGATTTGATCTCCCTCCAGTGCTCCCCCTTTGGGTGATCTTAAAAAAGCGTAAACTCTATATGCGTCATCATCCGTATACTTAAGGGTAGGCATGTGATCATAGGATGATACGCCTACTACTACAGCATACACTTTTGGTCTTTTGAAACCTCGTTTGGGTTTGCGAGTAGGCATTTCAGAGGTTTTACTCGCTTCAAATATGCCCTTATACCAATTGCCTTTGATTTCTGATCCGTCAGCACCTATTAATGTGCCATGACCATGGTAGACACCGTTTTTAAAGTTTCCGACATATTGGTCTCCATTGGGCTTGACTAAGGTGCCATAACCATTTGAACAATCTCCTTCGATGCAGCCCACATTAGCAACCATATTTTGGTCTTCCACTAATGTTCCTTCTTCCCACATACCAGAAAGCGTATGGCCATCTGGTCTAGTGTATTCACCATCCCCATGGTACAAACCATCTTGTACATCTCCAACATAGGTGCTTTCATCTGGGTAGTAGAATGCACCTCTACCGTTGGGTTTTCCATTTTTGAAACTGCCCTCATACCGTGCACCATTGGCATAAGCGAAAATACCAATACCTGAAGTACAATCACCAGAAACACATCCAGTTTGAACATTGGCTTCTAACTCATTATTAGATTCATTTGGAAATAGTTCTGCAATCACTTGTCCATCATTATCTAGAGGTTGACCCTTTTTCCATTGTCCAGTCCATTTTCTACCATCAGCACTTATTTTGGTTCCCCTTCCTTCTGGATATCGCTTCACCCAATTTCCTTGATACTTGCTCCCATTGGGATAATAACAAACACCTATACCATGAATAAGTCCATCCTTGAATTCTCCAATATAAGCAGCACCAGAAGGGTATATGTAGATACCTTTGCCATTGGTGCAATCACCGCTAATACATCCGGTTTGTTGAGGTTTATTGTCCGGATTACTAAGTCTTTCTTGTAAGCTTAATTTTTTCTCTTCTTTTATAATGGCATCCATTACTTCAGCTTGGACTTCTTCTTTTTTGGAGGCAACTGCAACTGCTTCAGCTGGCTCTTCTGACTGAGGTGGATCAGTAGGTTTCCCTTTACTCCACCAGCCTTCTGTTCTCGATCCATCAGGATATATTTTGATTCCCTGCCCCTCGGGATAATTGTTTAGCCAATTACCCTGGTATATAGAACCATCGGAATAAATGAATTTTCCAATTCCATTTGCTTTGCCATCTTTAAAGTGACCTAAATATTTTCCACCTGATGCAAAAGTCATTATACCCGTTCCATTGGTGCAATTTCCTGTTTGGCATTCTTGTGCATGAGCTTGGAGTAGACAAAACAGTAGAGCTGAAAGGGAAAGGAAGTATTTGATGCGGCGAGATTTAGAATACATGATAGAATGTTATGATTAGTTTGATGGTATTGTATGATTCAATTAACGACAAAATACCTTTTTTCATTATGAAGGGTATCAAAAAAAGGCAGTATAAACTGCCTTAGATAAATTATTTCATAGAACTTATAGGTGTTCTACCATCAAAATCACCATAAATGATAGGCGTTTGTTTCCCATCTGTGTAGCGCTTCACGTTGCTAGAGATGAATTTGTATAATTCAGCAATAGAAATTAATTCATCATTATTCTTATTGGCTTGACCTTTAATTCCTTTGATTAGATAGTAACTAAATACACCAGCTCTTAAAGGGTCATGTTCATAGGACAATTCCCTTGATGTTGAAGATAATAAGAAGGCATATCCTGGTTCTGAATGATATAAGTGTTTATAAAAATTGGGGTTAATATCCTCCTGTCTTTCACCTATTCCCTTTTCTGTAAAATCAGGCATTGCTCCTGATCTACATGCATCTGCGATAATCAATTTATGTTTAGCTTTTGATGCCTTAAAGATTTCGCTTAAAGCTTGGTAGTTGACTAATTTTCCATAATGGTAATCAATAGGTATAAAGCCATTGTATTGACCATGACCGGAATAATAAAATATAACCATATCATTTTCATCTGCTTGACTAAATACTTCAGCAGTGGCTTTCAAGATATTATCTTTGGTGGCTTCCTGGTTGGTTAGCAATCGAATCTGTGATTTTTGAAGGGCACCTCCTTCTTTGGATCTCAAATGAAAATACATCCGCATGGCGTCTTCATCCGCATATAAGATGTCATCTATATCACCAGGGTAGGCACTTACACCAACCAACACTGCATATATATCTACATCAGCCGCTTGCGTATCTTCATAATAATCTTGAGGATATACATCAAAGTCTGTAAATGTTCTAACTATGTTGCCGTTGTGGAACTCCCCATGAATCTCTCCTCCATCAACAAATACTTTTTTCCCTTTGCCATTGGGCTTGTCGTTGGAAAACTCTCCATTATAAATATCCCCATTGGGATAAATTAACTGACCAGATCCTTTGGGTCTTCCATCAAAGAATTCCCCCTTATAAATATTTCCGTTTTCATATTGATAGGTACCTGTATTTTCATGACAATACTGCTCATTACAGTTAAAGCTGAAGTCATTATTATGTCTTACCATTCTTGATGAATTGGATGGTAGTTTACCATATTGCCACACACTTTCAAAGCTTCGACCATCCGTATGCGTAATGGTACCAGGTCCATGCATTTGTCCATGATGAAAATATCCTTCAAACTTTGCTCCATCTAATTTTAGGATAATCCCAAAACCATGTTGTTTATGATTGTTCCATTGACCTTCATAGATGTCACCATTCGAGAAGTGGAAAACGCCAAAGCCGTGAAATTTACCCTGATTAAAGTGACCTTCATATTTGCCATCAGCATTAGTGAAGGTACCGTTGCCATTATAAGTGCCGTTGGCCCATGCTCCGGTGTACTGACTGTTATCTCTGTAGGTAATGGTTCCTTGTCCATGCGGCTTGCCTTCATGGAAATCTCCTTTGTAAACACCACCATCGGAGAATTTGTAACTACTGTAGTTATTCAAACAATCACCTACTATACATTGAGCTTCTACTAAGTAGGGTAAAAATCCAAATGAAAAAATCAAAAGTAAGGGTCTCATGCTTCAATCGGTTTTTAATTAGCTAGATGTTAGGTCTAGTATGAAATTTTATTCTTCAAATAAACATTTTATACATATAAATATTTTATAATTTAATGCTTTTAAGAATTTTTTTAGGATTAAAGGTGGAAATCTTTCGATGAAATTTTGATAGTGGTAGGTTGACAGAATATTATTATTTTTGTTTTGAAATAAAAACGGAAAAAATGAAAAGACTTTGGTTTCTAGGGGTATTTGCTATTTCAATTTTTGCATGTACGAATGAACAACAAGGAGCTGCTGAGCAGAATGAATCAACAGAAGTTGATAATCCAGGATTGTATGGAGAGGATTTTTCTGATGAAAAAGCAGAGGATATATTGAATATTGATGCATCACAAATTGCTGAATCTGATTCTTTAGATGCAGTGGTGTATGGTGTGGTAAAAGAGGTTTGTCAAGTCAAAGGATGTTGGATGACTGTAGTGTCTGAACTGGATACTAGCCAGGTCATAAATGTTCGATTTAGGGATTATGGATTTTTTGTTCCAAAAGACTTAAGCGGTGCAAAAATTGCCATGAATGGAAAGGCTTTCTCGGAAATGACGCCGGTAGATGAGTTAAGGCATTATGCTGAGGATGCAGGTCTTTCTCCAGAAGAAGTAGAGCAAATCACAGAGCCAGAATATCAACTGAAGTTTTACGCTTCAGGTGTAAAGGTTACGAATTAAAAAGGAGAGGAGATCATATACAATCTCCTCTTTTTTTTTAAAATTTATCCAAATAAGGCAGCACAACCTTAATCAGAAGCGTTTAATAAATAGGTTGTGCAGCCCTTTTCGGAACTCTCACTAGTTTAATCTATAGTTCCCCAAACATATTCCAAAATGAAAAGGGACTGCCTTTTTTTAGAATTCCAGCTCGTAATCTTTTTCATACTTATAGCTTTGTCTTTCTCTACAGTACTTTATTGGTGCGCCCATATCCTTGAGTTCCTGGATATATCTATAGACGGTTGCTTCTGAAACACCCAATCTATTCGCTAACTGGGCTGGTGATCCTGTTGACTTTCTTCGAATCAAATGGTCTAATCTTCGGGTACGGGAGATGAATTTTTGAATTTGCATAGTTGTAGATTTTTTATTTTAATTTATCCTACGCAAATGCTATTTTAAAGTACAGTTCAACCCAAAAAAGACAAGCAAAAACGAATAGAAATTCACCCCCTTGAAAACTATTTTGCTGACAACCAATATGTTGCCGGTTTATTTTGCAAATGAAAACTATGGATTTTAAGTTACTTAAAGTCTTCGTGATCTATTTAGATCAGGAGTGTCCCAAAATCTTTAACCCACTTCATCAAACTAAGCTATCTGATAAATTTATCGAGTACAGTACTGCGATTATGCAGAATGCTCAGGAATCCTCTATCAAGAATAAGTTATATCCTTCAGGTAATACAGCTGCTTACAACAAATTCAAAGCGCGTTATTTGCAACGATTAATCGATGAATTCTTAATAGCTAACCAATCAGCTTTTAAAGCCTATAATGCTAATACCTTATCGAATTATTGGTTGTTGACCATTCAACTTAAGCAGAGCGGGCATTTAGAATTATGTAAATATTTTGCTAAAAAAGGCCTGTCACTTGCGAAGCGAAATAAGAAATATAGACAAGCATTCAAGTTTGCGGATTTTTTAAAGCGTTATTACATGCTTTTAAAGTGGGATGCTATTGAGTATGTCCACATGGAAAAGGATGCACAGCGATTTTTAAAGTTGTTTGAAGAGGAGCAACATTGGACCAATGTTTATTTCTCTTTGACCCATCACCTTTACAATTTTAGGTTAGGAAAAATAAGCGATGTGTTCGATGTAGATTTCCAGCAATATAAAGCGCCTGATTCTTCATCGAAATATGCACATTTCTACTACCATTCATCCTGGGTTTTAAAGGCTATTGTGGAGTGTAATTATCAAGCTGCTTTAGCTTACATAACGGAAAAGGAAATTCATTTTTCTAAGTCGAGTGCAAAGGTTGATCAAAGGCTATTAGACAATCTAAAATTGTTGAAAGGGCAAATTTATTTTCACTTAAATCAACTAGACGATGCACTCCTGTTAATCCAAAGTTTTCCTAATAATGGGAATGATTTAGAGTATGGCAGAGTATTATATCTTCAAGTTCGGATACTTTTACGCAAAGGAGATTTACAGCAGGCTTTCGAGGTTTTTAGATCTTTTTTCCCAGTGATTAAGGAAATAAAAAATTTGGAGCTGCCCTTTATGGAAGGATTCTACTTGCTGTATGGTTTGTTTTTTGCTTTAAATCAAAAAGCACTCATACAAGATGAGCAGGATTTTTTCCGGAATTTTAGGCATAAGCATTGGCTGAACTCATTACCCATCTATTCTAGTGATAAATTGGGACTAAACATTGCTATTCACTTAATTGATTTCTTGATGGCTCATACAAATGGTTGGGCTGCACTTTTTGAAAAATCAGAGCAATTGGATAAATATCGATACCGCTATTTAAAAAAGCACCCAGCTTATCAGCCTATTCATGACCTTTTTTTAATTTTAAAACAGACAGGCAAGTATAAAATGGGTGATGCAGACTTGGAAGCCATTCATATATTGAAGGAGTCATTACCTGCAATGGAATGGTCAACCTTGCCTTTTTATATGAGTGAAATTTGTTTGTTTGAATATGGAACTTGGATATCCATCATAATTTCTAAACCACATGCCATTGAACAAGATTAGAAGGTTAATTGACTTAGTAGCTTTTTGTTGGTCCATTGGATTGGCAGGTCAATCCTCTAGTATGTTTAATGGACTATCTATTGTTGCTCCAAGAATAGATGTTGGTTCACAGCCTTATGTGGCTTTGAAAGAGATACAGGCAGATGCTGTTGCAATAATTCCTTTTGGATTTATCCGTTCAGGGTCTGATGAGGTTCGATATAATCTAGATACTTGGCAGTGGTGGGGAGAGACATTGGAAGGGTCAAGGAGGTCTATTCAATATGCGCAAGAAGCAGGTTTACAGGTTATGCTAAAACCTCAGGTTTATGTTCCAGGTTCTTGGCCTGGGGCTGTGGATTTTACGGAGACTGGCTGGTCCAATTTTGAAGCAAGTTATAAGGCTTTTATACTAGACTTTGCCTGGATTGCTGCTAAAGAACAGGTGCCTGTGCTTTGTATAGGGACTGAACTAGACCAATCGGCTATCAAGCGCCCAGGCTTCTGGATGGACTTGATTAACGAAATTAGATGTTTTTATTCTGGCGAACTAACCTATGCAGCGAACTGGGATACCTATGATCAAGTGTCTTTTTGGGGAGATTTAGACTACATCGGTATAGATGCATATTTCCCATTATTAGATAATCCTCAGGCTGATGTGAAAGATTTAGTCCAAGCTTGGGTTCCATATCAAAAGCAAATAGAACAGCTGCATAGCTATTATCAAAAGCCGGTTATGTTTACTGAATTCGGTTATTTATCTGTTGCGAATTGTGCCTTTGAAAATTGGAATTTGGAACCTCAACGTCGCAGCATCCAAGCGGATGAGGCTGCTCAGGCTAGAGCTTTTGAAGCCCTTTTTACTGTATTTAGTCCTGTGGAATGGTGGGCAGGAGGCTTTATTTGGAAGTGGTATATCGATGAAGGCACTCAAGAAAGAAGGCCTGAGACGGATTATACGCCTCAGGCCAAACAAGCTTTTTATACTATACAGAAGTGGTATCAAACTAACTAGCTGCTTGCATGAGCAATGCACATGCCCAAGCACCATATGTTCCTAGGGCATATCCCAATACAGCCATTAAAGCACCAACTGGCGCCAATGAAGAATCAAAAGCAGATGCTACAATTGGAGCAGATGCAGCACCTCCAACGTTTGCTTGCGAGCCTACAGCTACAAAGAAGAATGGAGCTTTAATCAATTTCGCAACACCAAGAAGTGTAATAACGTGTACCAACATCCAAATCAAACCAATAGCGAATAGACCTGGATTTTTGAAGACTTCACCAATATTCATCTTCATACCAATGGTAGCAACCAATATATAGATGAAAACGGAGCCAAATTTGGATGCCCCAACACCTTCTAGGTTTCTGGCTTTAGTAAAAGATAGTCCAACTCCAAATGTAGTAGCGATCACGATAAGCCAAAAGAATCCACTCATCAGTGTATTGAGTCCATTATCCGATAACCAATTATTTGACGCTTCATTAATATTTTTAAACATAGGCGTAACTAGATCGGCACCTAAATGTGCTAAAGCTACTCCACCAAAGGCAACGGCAAAAAGTATGAATAAATCAGTAGTAGTAGCTGTTTTGGTTACCTTATCTCTGAAGGCCTTCACCTTTTCTTTGAGTGCAGTAATAGAGGAGTTATCAGCCTTTAAAATCTTATCGATTTTATCAGATTGAGCTGCACCGATAAGTAGAAAGGCCATCCATATATTGGCAACGATTACATCAACCACAATCATAGAGGAATAAACTAAATCATCCACTTCAAATATTTCTTTCATCGCGGCCTGATTCGCTCCACCTCCAATCCAAGATCCAGCAATAGTAGAAAGCCCTCGCCATAATTCGTCAGTGCTTACACTGATTACACTTTCAGGCAGTATGGCTGAAGCAGCAAACAAGGCTACAGGACCCCCAATAATGATTCCAAATGTAGCAGTTAAGAACATAACAAGCGCCTTTGAACCCAATTGTCTGATCCCCTTGAAGTCTATACTGAGACAGAGTAAAATCAAGGAAGCGGGTAGCATATATCGGGATGCCACGAAGTAGAGGTTGGAGCTCTCACCTGATATGATATTTAAAGGCCAATTCAGCAAGCCAGGAATAAAATAGCAGAGTAAAAGCGGTGGAAAAAAGGTGTAAAACTTCTTGAAGGAATCTAGGCTAGATGTATAGAAAATCAGCGCTAGAATTACCAGTAATAATCCAAATACAACGGCATCGTTTGTGATTAACGGATCCATAGTGAGCTAGTTTTTGCTTAAAGATAATAAAAGTCAAATATTACCTATATCAACATTACTTCTAGTGGCTAGTCATTCTTATAGAAAAGAAGGGCTTGCTGTTGTACTTTGCTTACAAAGCATAAAGTGCTTTTAAATATGATCAAAGTCTTCAAAGCTATAGGTGTCCATCAACTCAAAACTGACTTGTTTTTTAGTCTTGTCTGCATCTATAACTTTGACTTGAACCGATTGGCCCATTTTGAATACTTTTTTGGTGGTTAGACCTGTCGCAAATAAGCGGGATGGTGCAATCTCAAAAGCTTCTGGTAGTCTAAAGATTTCGATCATTCCTTCACATTTGTTATCGTCTAATTCTACAAAAAAGCCCCGATCGATAATACCGGATATTTTTCCAGAAAAAGTCTCTCCTATATGTTGCTCCAAATATTCTACTTGTTTGTAACGTATGGACTCTCGCTCCGCATCCATGGCTCTTTTTTCCATGTCAGAGATATGTCTACATTGAGCTTCTAGTTTTTCTTTATCCACTCGGGTTGTTTTCCCATCCAAATTTTGGAATAGAATTCGATGCGCTAGGACATCGCTGTAGCGGCGAATAGGAGAAGTGAAATGAGAATAATACGGGAATGCTAAGCCATAATGACCAATATTGTCTGTTGTGTAAATGGCTTTGGCCATGGTGCGAATGGCTATAGGCGTCAACATTTTTAAGGCTTCATTTTCTTCTGCTTGAGATCGCATGGCATTGAAGGAATGCGCTATAGACGTTGGCGATTCTATATTGATATCAAAACCCAGTTCTCTGGCAAAGTTCTTTAAGTCCAAGATTCGGTCAGGATCTGGTTCATCATGTACTCGATAAACAAAAGGTATTTCTTGTTCTTTGCCTTTTTCACTCATATAAAAAGCTACCTCTTTGTTAGCGAGTAACATAAAATCTTCAATGAGCATATGGGCATCTTTTCTAACCTTCAAGTAGACTCCAATAGGCGTAGCATGTTCATCTAATTTGAACTTAACTTCATCCGTCTCAAAGTTGATCGCTCCATTCTTGAATTTTCGCTTACGTAGAACTTTGGAGATTCTATCCATTTCTAAGATTTCTGCTGCAAAGTCACCTTGGCCCGTTTCAATGACTTCTTGCGCTTGCTCATAAGTAAATCTTCGATTGGAGTGGGTCAATGTACGTCCAAACCATCGATTCACGATTTGGTCTTTGTCGTTGAACTCGAAGACTGCCGAAAAGGTAAACTTATCTTCATTAGGTCGAAGCGAGCACAGGCCATTGGATAAGCGTTCTGGTAGCATGGGTAGTACCCGGTCTACTAAATAAACAGAAGTGGATCTTTCAAAGGCTTCCTTATCCAATTCGGAGCCCTCTTTAATGTAGTGGGCTACATCTGCAATATGTACACCAATTTCTTTATGACCATTTTCCAAGATCCTAAATGAAAGGGCGTCATCGAAGTCCTTGGCATCATGAGGATCTATGGTAAAAGTGGGTACATCTCTCATATCTCTTCGATAAGCCAACTCCTCCGGTGTGATTTCATCAGTGAGTTTATTGGCTTCTGCAAGCACTTTTGGCGGAAACTCGAGATTGAATCCATTATTAATTAAAATGGATTTCATTTCTAATTCAGAATCTCCGGTTTGTCCAATGACTGAAATTACTTTAGCCTCGGGACTTTTAGTGGTCCCTTCTTGCCAATTGATTACTTCGACAACCACTATATCATTGTCATTGGCCTTGTTCAGATCATTAAGATCTACGAACATATCTGTATTTATACGTTCATTGTTTGGAATAAAGAAGGCGAATTTTTCAGAGATTTTAATGATTCCAATAAATTGGGAGTTGGCTCTTTTAAGTACCCGTATTACTTGTCCTTCAGGTCTTTTTCCAGATCTGACTTTCCAATATTGGATTTCAACGGTATCTCCATGGAAGGCACCATAGAGTTTCTTCTCCGAGATAAACACATCTTCTTCTAATTCGTCAGACTGGATAAAGGCAGAGCCCCTGCGAGTCATATCTACTTTTCCAGTGATTATTTGTCTATCACCAAGCCCTTCTTGGTCTTTGTATTGGTATACAAATTTTCCTATTTCAATAATCTTGCCTTCTTGGATCAGCTCATCCAATATAGGTTTGATCTTTTCAGTGTTCTTTTTTACAGAAAGTTTCTTAGAAATAACTTTGGCAGGGAGTTTGGCGTTGGGGTTCCTTCGCAGGATGTTTATGATCTCTCTCCTCAATTCTTTGTTGCCAATTTTTTTGGCAGCTCGCTTCGATTTTTTTCTTTTCATCTGTTTTTTAATGTTTAATCGTTGATTTCACCGTCGGGCATGAGTTCTAGAATGACGGCTTTACTTGCGGCGGCATCATAGGTAAGGTTTTTTAGGTCGCTGGCTTGTCCTGTGAGTACTTGAATAGTCCAGTCTTCCTTCATGATTGATACCGACTTTGTTAATATTTCCCCATCATAAAAAGTTCCTCCAATAACTTTTTTATCGATGATATCTCCTTGGTTGGTGTAGGTTACCAGGACATACTGGGAATCCATTAATCCACCTCTCCAATATATGAGTGCATGGAAGTTGGAGGTGTCGGGAATTTTTACACAGGGAATAAATTCGGTTAGATCATCTATACCAGCTTCCAAGGGCAGAATAAATCTTTGAATCATAGGAATGGACAAAGGCCTGTTGTTCGTGCTAAATGCCAAGACATTTTCCTCTGTAAAAGATAAGGGAAGTTTTTCTTCAGGGAAAAACTCTAAAAACCCTTCGAAACTGTTGTCGATTTTAAGTGATTTCATCCGTGTATAATATCGATTATTCTAACGCAAAAGTACAGAATATGTTTCACCTTTTTACATTTCACGGAATTCTTTATTTATAATAATTCTAAATAAGAGATTTGTGTTGCTATGCCTTGAATTTACATAGGTATTGGATGCATATTCGTTACATTTGTTGAGTTTTACTAATTATAGAAATTAAGTACACATGAATTGGTTTACTCGCTTTTTAACATCTTCCATTGGTAAGAAGCTGATCATGAGTTTGACAGGACTCTTTCTTTGTTTATTCCTGATCGTTCACCTAGCTGGTAATTTGCAATTATTGTTGGATGATGGAGGGAATGCATTTAATCTGTATGCCTATACGATGACCCACAATCCATTAATCAAGGCAGTATCTTATGGTACATACTTCTTTATTATTTTACATGCTATCCAAGGTATAGTGCTTGCGCTTCAAAACAGAAAAGCAAGGAATTCGAAGTATGCAGTAAAGGTTACAAGAACAACTGGTACTAGTAGTTTTGCTGCTCGTCAAATGGCATTACTGGGTTCATTGATATTAATTTTCTTAGGCATCCATATGGGTGATTTTTGGTGGAAAATGAAATCTAACCAAACAAATACCTTGACTATTGAGGGTATCGAGGTGCAAGACCTATATGAAAAGGTGGCTGCATCATTTAGTGTGGAGTGGATAGTAGCATTCTATGTGGTAGCCATGATTGGTTTGTGCTTCCACTTGCTACATGGCTTTCAGTCTGCATTCCAAACCTTGGGATTGAATCATAAAAAATATACACCTTTCATTCAATTGTTAGGTAAAGGTTTTGCTATTCTAGTGCCTACTTTATTTGCACTAATTCCACTTTACTTTTATTTCGTAAAGTAGTCAGATACATCACCTTATTAATATTTAAAGTTTAAAATTCGAATCATATGAAACTGGACGGTAAAATACCTGCTGGAGACTTATCCGAAAAGTGGACAAAATATAGAGGAACCATGAATTTGGTTGCTCCAAATAATAAAAGACGTATTGATGTGATCGTTGTTGGTTCTGGTTTAGCTGGAGCATCTGCAGCGGCAACCTTAGGGGAATTGGGATATAATGTGAAGTGTTTCACATTCCATGACTCTCCAAGACGCGCGCACTCTATTGCTGCTCAAGGAGGAATCAATGCTGCTAAGAATTACCAAAATGATGGTGATTCAGTTTTCCGATTATTCTATGATACCATCAAAGGAGGTGATTATAGATCAAGAGAGGCCAATGTACACCGTTTAGCTGAGGCAAGTCGAAACATCATTGACCAAGCGGTTGCCCAAGGCGTACCTTTTGCTCGTGAATATGGAGGGCTATTAGCGAACCGTTCTTTTGGGGGTGTTCAAGTATCTAGAACATTTTACGCGAGAGGTCAGACGGGTCAGCAGTTATTGATTGGTGCGTATCAATCTCTTTCTAGACAGATTTCCCTTGGTAATGTGGAGATGTACAATAGACACGAGATGTTGGATGTTGTAGTTGTAGATGGAAAAGCTAGAGGTATTATCACTAGAAACCTTGTAACTGGGGAGATTGAGCGACATGCTGCACATGCAGTGGTATTAGGTACAGGTGGATATGGCAATGTATTTTATCTATCAACGAATGCCATGAACTCCAATGTTACTGCAGCTTGGAGAGCAACTAAGCGTGGTGCTTTGATGGCTAATCCATGTTTTACTCAAATTCACCCAACTTGTATTCCTGTATCGGGTGAATATCAATCTAAGCTGACTTTGATGTCTGAGTCTTTGAGAAATGACGGGCGTGTTTGGGTTCCAGCAAAGAAAGAGGATGTTTTGGCTATTCGTGAAGGTCGTTTAAAGCCTACTGAAATAGCAGAAGAAGATAGAGATTATTATCTAGAGCGCAGATATCCTGCGTTTGGTAATCTAGTTCCTCGTGACGTAGCATCTAGAGCAGCAAAAGTGGCTTGTGATGAAGGGCATGGAGTTAATGCTACTGGTCTTGCTGTATATCTAGACTTTGACGATGCGATTATGCGTTACGGAAAATCAGAAGCACACTCTAAAGGATTATATAATGCATCTGCAGCAGATATCAGAGCTCTAGGAGAGCAAGTGGTAGAAGCAAAATATGGTAACCTTTTCGAGATGTACGAAAAGATTACAGGTGAAAATCCATACAAAACGCCTATGATGATATTCCCAGCTGTGCACTATACCATGGGTGGACTTTGGGTAGATTATAATTTAGAGACTAATATACCTGGTTTATTTGCTGTGGGAGAGGCTAACTTCTCTGATCATGGAGCTAATAGACTTGGAGCATCTGCTTTAATGCAAGGTCTGGCTGATGGTTACTTCGTATTACCATATACTATTGGTCAATTCTTAAGTGGTGAAATTCGTACGCCTAAAATTGATGATCAACTTCCTGAATTTGAGGCTGCGGAAAAAGCTGTAAAAGAAAGGCTAGCGCAATTCATGAACATTAAAGGGAAGCAATCTGTTGAAAGTTTCCACCGCCGTTTAGGAAAGATTATGTGGGAGTATTGCGGAATGTCTCGATCTGCTGAGGGATTAAATAAAGCCAGAAAGATGATCCAGGATCTAAGAGCTGAATTCTATGCAGATGCTTTTGTACCTGGTGATTTGAATGAATACAATCCAGAGCTTGAGAAGGCGGCTCGTGTAGCTGATTTCTTAGAATTGGGTGAATTGATGGTAGTGGATGCCTTAGATCGAAATGAATCTTGTGGTGGACACTTTAGAGAGGAATACCAAACTCCTGAAGGAGAAGCACTGAGAAACGATAAAGACTATACTTATGTTTCAGCTTGGGAATGGACGGATACTTCAACTGATCCAGTTTTACACAAAGAAGAGTTGAAATTTGAAAATGTAGAGCTTAAAACTCGTTCATATAAATAAGATCAAGCTGAATTAAATATATAGACCGACAAGGTCCTAAAAAAAAGACTTATGAAACTGAACCTAAAAGTATGGCGCCAAAAAGGTGCTGAGACCGGCGGAAAGTTTGAAACATATACTGTAGAGGCCAATGAGCATATGTCATTCCTTGAAATGCTTGATGTCCTGAATGAACAGTTAATTGCAGAGCAGAAAGAACCGGTTTCTTTCGAACACGATTGTAGAGAAGGTATCTGTGGTACTTGTTCTATGGTGATTAATGGTCACCCGCACGGACCTATGAAGGGTACTACAACTTGTCAATTGCACATGCGTCACTTCAATGATGGGGAGACTATTACCATTGAGCCATTCCGTGCGAATGCGTTCCCAGTGATTAAAGATTTAGTTGTGGATAGATCAGCTTTTGACCGAATTATTCAAGCGGGAGGGTATATTTCTGTAAACACTGGTCAAGCACAAGATGGTAATTCCATTCCAATTGAAAAGGAATTGGCCTCTGAGGCATTTGATGCTGCGACTTGTATTGGATGTGGAGCTTGCGTAGCGGCTTGTCCTAATGCATCTGCTATGTTGTTTACTTCGGCAAAGATTTCACACCTAAATATGTTGCCTCAAGGAGAAGTTGAAGCAGCTCAGCGGGTATTGAATATGGTAGACCAGATGGATGCGGAAGGTTTCGGAGCATGTTCAAATGTAACTGCATGTGAAGCGGAGTGTCCTAAAGATATATCTGTGAAGAATATTGCACGCGTAAATCGGGAATACTTTGCAGCTACCTTAGCATCAGAAAGAGTATCTAAGAAGTAATTCTGTAGAATATAAACAGCTAGGCAGGGGAGGACTTTTGTTCTCCCCTTTGTTTTTTAAATTGGGTTTGTTGATTCTTAGAATTTTATGTATCTTTGCATCCGATTTAATAGCTACATAAACGATGTGGCTTTATTATTTAATATTTAAAATAGGTTTCTGATTATGAATCAGTACGAAATTACTTTCATCGTAGATCCAGTGCTGTCGGGCGATGAGATTCAGGCGACAGCGAAGACCTATGTTGATACATTAGAGGAAGCAGGTTGTAAAACTGTTCACTTTGACGACATGGGAATTCGTTCTTTGGCATACCCAATTAAGAAGCGCACCAACGGTGCATATTTCTGTGTAGAATTTCAGGCAGCAAACGGCGAGATCATCGAAAAAGTGGAATTATCACTACGTCGTGATGAGCGCATCATGCGATTCCTTACTGTTCGTTTGGACAAGTATGGAGTAAAGTACAATGAGGACAAGCGCAATGGCCTTATTGGAAAGAAAAAAGAAGAATCAAAGTCTGAGGATTCAGAGGAAAAAGGTGCTGAGGCAAAAGCTTAAGTACTAACCTTTTAACTTAAAAAGAAATAAAAATGGCTTCTAGAGACGATATTAAATTTTTATCCAATCCAAATATTGGAGATAAGCGTAAGAAGTACTGTCGTTTCCGTAAGTACGGAATCAAGTACATCGATTATAAGGATGAGCAATTCCTTATGCAATTCATCAATGAGCAGGGTAAACTTCTTCCAAGAAGAATTACCGGTAACTCACTGAAGTACCAACGTAAAGTGGCTTCTGCTGTGAAAAGAGCACGTCACTTAGCAATGTTACCATACGTAACGGATAACTTGAAATAAGCTCAAGTTTAAATCATTTCCTAATAATAAAATTCTTAAGCAATGGATATCATTTTGCTACAAGATATAGATAAGGTAGGGGAGAAGTACGAGGTAGTTACTGTAAAGAATGGTTTTGCAAGAAACTTCCTTATCCCTACAAAGAAAGCAGTTATTGCTAATCAAACGAATTTGGCAAAACTGGATGAATTAAAACAGAAACACGCCGAGGAGCTTGCTGCTCAAATCGGTGAATTCCAAGCAGTTGCAGACCGTCTGAAAGAGGTTACTCTTAAGATTGGTGCAAAAGCTGGTACATCTGGTAAAATCTTTGGATCAGTTACTAACACTTCAATCGCTCAAGCGCTTAGAGATCAATGTGAAGTAGAGGTAATTCGTTCAAAAGTTGAACTAGCTGACGAAGTTAAAGAGTTGGGTACATTCAAAGCAAATGTAAGATTGCACCCAGAAGTAAGTGCTGAAGTACGCTTCTAAGTTGTAGCTGAATAACAATTATTACATTAATTTCTTGTAAAAAAGTAATCCTGTTAGCGGGGTTACTTTTTTTTTGTTCAATACTTACGATATTTTAGGTTGCATTTTTCGCTAAAATAATACCCATGCAACATTTAAATTATTTAGGTATTCTATTTATAGTATTCTCATTTTATGCTTGTGAAAATGAGGATTTATCAAGAAATAGCTCTTCGAAAAAGTTATTTACAAAATTAGAATCTTCATACACAGGTTTACATTTTGAGAATGCTCTATCCTTAGAAGAACAGGCAGACTATATTAATTATGAATATAATATCACAGGGGCAGGAGTAGCTGTAGGTGATATAAATGGCGATGGTTTAGAAGATCTCTTTATCTGTGGCAATAAGGTATCAGATAAATTGTACTTAAATAAGGGGAATTTTCAATTTGAAGATGTTACTATTAAATCTGGTATAGATATTAGTCCTAATCAATGGTCTACAGGTGTTACTATTGTAGATATCAATATGGATGGATTCTTAGATATCTATGTTTGTAGAAGTGGAAACCTGCCTGCAGTTCAAAGAGCTAATGCGTTATACATTAATAATGGTGACGGTACATTTTTAGAACAAGCTCAAAAGTTAGGTCTAGATGATAAGGGTCATTCTACCCAAGCAGCATTTCTTGATTATGACTT
>CAJXMP010000001.1 GCA_913056515.1 uncultured Lewinella sp. | reverse complement strand
GCTTCCGAAAGTCCAGCACCTGGTGGAGGATCAATCTCAGCTTATGTTGGTGCTCTTGGTATTTCCCTAGGAACTATGGTAGCCAACTTATCTGCTAATAGAAGAGTTTGGGATGATAGATGGGAAGAGTTTGGTGAGTGGGCAGCAAAAGGTCAAGCAATCAAAAACCAATTACTCCAATTAGTAGATGAGGATACGCGTTCATTCAATGGTATTATTCAGGCCATTAGATTGCCCAAAAGTAGTGAAGCAGAAAAAGCTACTAGAGCTCAAGCTATCCAAGATGCTACTAAATACGCCATTGAAGTACCCTTTACAGTTATGCAAGCCTCATTGGCTTCATTTGAAGTAATCAAAGCTATGGCAGATTTTGGTAACCCCAATTCTGTTACAGATGCAGGCGTTGGGGCACTTTGTGCGCGCGCAGCCGTCCATGGAGCTTACATGAATGTCCAAATCAATGCTATGGATCTAGAAGATAAAAGCTTTGTAAAAGAGACGCTGGAAGCAGGACAAAAAATGACCGAGCAAGCAGATGCCCTAGAAGCTGAGATCCGAAACATGGTTCAAGAAAAAATAAAGGCCTAATCTCACAGTAAGCGGATTCTACCATGAATTTACAACGCATTAAAGGACTGATTAGCCAATATAAAAAGTGGTTAATCAGTCCCTCCAAATTTGATCACCTATACCTTTGGGAAAGTGTTGAATATTTTCAAAAGCACTTCAATTTAGATGAAGGAGATCTTGCCCACCACTTTGACCTTGCGCTGCAAAACAGCTCTTCTAAAAGGCTATGGACCATGGAAGCGAAATTTCCCAAAGAAATGATGATAGCCTTCATGAAAATGGATGCAGATATGGCCCGTTGGACATTCAAAGACCTATACAGAAAGGAAAATAGCTTAGACGGTCGACTGAATAGATTTCAATTTCATTGTGATGAAATGTATGCTGTTTGGAAGAAACAACATCCTAAAGCTCTTCACTTGGGTCATTACCACGATGCTGATCATTGGATGGCATGTGTTTACCTATTCTTGAACTTTCCAGATCAGTTCACGCCGTATGACTTATCAACACTTCAAAACTTACTGCGCTTTGTAGAGGCTAAAAACATTCCTCAGAATGAAGACCCCGAGCGCTTTTTCAAAGTGCTAAAAGTACTGGATAAATTCATATCAGATGATGAAGAACTGCAAGACTTAATCTTTGCAAGACTGTCGGAGAAACATTTTAAAGGAAAGACTTTAATTCCAGCTTACGAGTGTGCGCTTTTAGCTAAGTAAACAAGTGGTTATGACTTAAGAACATCCTTCCAATCCACTTCTTTATACGCTTCAATTAAGATAGCTCCTAAAGAAAGAAAAAAGAAGGTCAATGCACCTGCTAAAACAACCAGTATACTTCTTTTTGGTCTACTTTTAACTACTGGAATTTCCGCAGCTTCTACGGTGTGAATAGTTGGAAATTGAGAGGCATACGCCGACTGAATCTGCTTGAATCGTTCTTTATCCTCTCCCAATTGTCTAGAACTCTCTTCTTGTATCTCTGCTAATACTTCAACGGTAGCCATCCCTTTATTAAATTCTGAGGTGGTATAGGCTAGTTGCTTGAGTTCTTCCTGTGCACCCTTGATTCGGGACTTTACGATGAGTAATGAATCCTTATTTGGACTAGCCATTTTTTCATAGGCACTTAACTTAGCTTTATCCTGCTGAAGTTTAGAGTTAGCACGAGCAGTGAATGTAGATAATTGCTCGGATTGAGTCACTGGGTTATATACCCCATACTTCTGTCTAACAAAACGAATACTATCATTCAGAATATTTAATTCTTCTACTTTTATCCTAATATTCTCATCGTATGTTTTAAGTACCTGCTCTTGAGACTGCTTAATCAACCGCTGTCCTATCTCATCAATTTTCAATCGCGCATCATTAGCCATAGAAGTAGCTAAAGCCTTATCCTTATCCTCAAAACTCAATTCAATAGCATCGAACTTCGTTTTTTCAACAGCATACAGTTTCTCTAATCTTTCGTAGATCTTAAACTTAGCTTTGATATGTGTGCTGTCAATCTCGTAATGCTCGTACAAATTGTATTTAGCGATCAAAAAATCTTTCAATTCATTAGATTTCGCAATGGTCATAATACGATCTACATCCTCATCTTCCCCATAATAATCCATAGACTCATTGGACTTACCAAATAAAGCTTCAGGGCTAGCTAAATCTGGACTAGCAGCATAAAAAATAGTGGTAGACTTGAAATAATTAGGAAGCAATAACGAAACGCCTGCTGTCAAGACAGCAACCGCAAAAGAAACACCAATGATTTGCTTTCGCCATCTGTATACAGCCCCAACAACACCTAATAAACTATCTTTTTGATCCATGGTCATTATTATGATTCCTAATCTAAAAATACAAAAGTAGAATATTTTATTTGATTAACATATCGGATGGGGCCTTACTCACTTTCTTTTTCCTTTAACACTTGAATCAACTCCTTTATTGGGAATAAGCCCAAAATTAATGCAGCTAATCCTCCTATGAAAAGACAAACCAATGCTGCAGGCAGAAGTCCTTCAACAGGATAATACCTTTGACCCCATAAAACATAAACCAGCATTACTCCTACCAAGCCTAAAACCCTCCATGTCAATTCTTTATGGTCGACTAACTTCAATCGACTTACCCAAATAAATTCAACCAGAAAAACTAGGCTCTGCGTAATTAAAGTAGCTTGGGCTGCACCCAAGGCACCTCTTTCCGGAATCCATAATACATTCAAGCAAACATTAAGTATTAAGGAAATTAAGAAAACTATATTCAGTTGCTTTAGTCGATCTGAAGCGACCAAATAGGTCCCAAAAATATATCCACCACTCATCATCACTAATGAACCCATCAAATAAGGAGTCACCGCAGCCTGAGCCTCCGTAACAGACAAACTTGGATACATTAAATCTAATAAAGGAAAGGCCACTAAACTAACGGTAACCGCCAAAGTAATACTAATCCCAAGTAGTATTTTCCCAGATAATTGAAGTAAACCCTTTACAGGATTTCCTTGAGCATGCATGCGAGAAAACATAGGTAATAATAGACCCGCAAACAAAAAACCAACCATGTTCAATACATCCAATAACCTGTAACTCATACCATATACTCCACCTTCGCCACTTCCTTGAAGCATGCGCTCCAACATCACTTGGTCCAACCGAGAATATAAAGCCATCATCAAAACGGCTAAGGCATAGGGTAAACTCTCTTTAATCTGATCCTTGAACAAAGAAAGATCTATTCGATAAGTCAATCGACCTAAATGAGGCCTTAATAATAAAAAGCCTATCACCACAGAACCAGACATACTCATAATCTGTGCTTGGATAAACCAACTCAAGTCAAACTCAGTCAGCCAAGAACTGAATAAAAATACACTCAGAATGATGATTAATAAAGACCGATCAACTGCGGATAATAAACTATCTGTTTTATAATACCCAAGCCCCGCTAAATTGGCCCTAAGAAATTGAAGTCCTCCAGATAAAAATTGAACGAAGCCTAAGCCTACCAACAACTTCCATGCGGATAACTCATAGCCTATAAAGAAGGATGCAAGCGTCAGAATACTAAAATATACGAAGCCTAAAACGAGTTTGAACGCCAGTAGATTCGTGAATAAATCGTTGATTTGACCTCGAGCTGCTGATACTTTCTTAGCCGTGTAACTCTGAATGCCCAAATCATTAATGATCTGAAAAATGACCGCAATGCTAAATAAACTCAAATAAAGCTCAAAAGAAGTGTTTCCCAATCGATCATGAACTGCACGCTCTAAGCCAAAAACATAAACCGGCTTGATGACCAGGTTTAGGCCTAATAGAATGCCCACATTAATCAAAAAGGATTTCTTCATACTTATCGTCCCTTGTGAACCAATAAGACAGATATGTCAGATGGTGAAATTCCAGAGATTCGACTTGCTTGACCAATAGAAAGTGGTCTAACTTGTTTTAGTTTTTCTCGAGCCTCAGCAGATAGTGAAACCAGCGCATCATAGTCCTCATTCTCCCTTAGAGCCACCGACTCTAGGCGAATCATCTTGTCCACTAACTCCTGTTCTTTCTTGATATACCCCGCATACTTCATACCCACTTCCGTATATTCTAATGTAGGTTTGTCGTACTTAGATAAAAAAGCATTGACCTCTGGATCGACCTCAGCTAACACCCCCATATTCAATTTTGGTCGGAGCAATACAGACAATAGTTTAACTTTTTGCTTTATTGGACTATCACCTATTGCTTCCAACTTTTCGTTTAATACTGCTGGTTCTATACTGGTATTCTCAAAAAATCGAGTAATTGCTCGCTCAGATTCTAACTTCTCATGCACCTTAGCCATTCGATCTTCCATACCGCGCATACCCAGTTTATGGGCTAAAGGTGTCAATCGAATATCGGCGTTATCCTGTCTAAGTAGAATTCGATATTCAGCTCTCGAAGTGAACATTCTATAAGGCTCTTTAGTACCCTTATTCACTAAGTCATCAATCAAAACACCTATATAACCCTCCGATCTTTTAATAATAAATGGATCTTCTTCCACTATCTTAAGATGCGCATTGATTCCAGCAACTAAACCTTGTCCTCCTGCCTCTTCATAACCTGTAGTTCCATTAATCTGACCCGCAAAGAATAGGTTTTTAACCAACTTCGTTTCTAAGCTTGGCTTAAGTTGTGTCGGTTGAAAAAAGTCATATTCAATGGCGTATCCAGGTCTAAACATCTTTGCTTCTTCAAAACCTGGAATAAGGCGCAAAGCCTTATATTGAATATCTTCTGGTAAAGAAGACGAGAATCCGTTTACATAAAGCTCACAAGTATTCCATCCCTCTGGCTCTACAAAAAGTTGGTGCCTGTCTTTATCAGCAAATCGATTGATTTTATCTTCAATAGAAGGACAATAGCGTGGGCCTAATGATTGGATCGTTCCATTGAACATTGGTGAACGGTCAAAGCCTGTTTTGAGCATCTCATGCACCTTGTCATTCGTGTAAGTGATATGACAAGGAATCTGCTTCTCAGGAACCTTAGACGCGGTAAACGAAAAACGTCCTTCTACATCAGTATCTCCATGTTGGACCTCCATTTTAGACCAATCTACTGTACGTCCATCAACCCTTGGTGGTGTTCCCGTCTTCATTCTACCAGCTTCAAAACCGAATTCAACCAATTGAGCGGTCAATCCTGTCGCTGCACGCTCACCCGCTCGTCCACCTCCAAATTGCTTCTCACCAATATGAATTAATCCATTCAAGAAAGTCCCATTGGTTAATATGACTGTCTTTCCTGGAATCTCTAAACCAATACTCGTATGAACCCCTTTGACAACACCATCAACTACTTTTAAGCCGATGATCATTTCTTGCCAAAAGTCAATATTTGGATGCTCTTCCAGTTTTTTGCGCCATAGGGCAGCGAACTGATGCCTATCAGATTGAGCCCTTGGGCTCCACATAGCAGGACCTTTAGACCTATTCAACATTCTAAACTGAACTCTAGTCTCATCCGTAATGATTCCGGAATACCCTCCTAAGGCGTCTATTTCCCGTACAATTTGACCTTTGGCCACTCCACCCATAGCAGGATTACACGACATTTGTGCAATCGTTTGCATGTTCATCGTCGCCAACATCACCTTGGAACCCATATTGGCAGCAGCAACAGCTGCTTCGCATCCAGCGTGTCCCGCTCCAACCACAATTACATCGTACTCAGGAAACATATCCAAAAATTTTGCTCAAAAATACAAAATAATCCCTTTTACTGCTTGACAGTTGACGGAAAAGGAACAGCAATAAGTCAAAACTATGTTCTTAAAGTGTTAATTTTACTATACTCCTAAGAAATAACAGCTTAAATATGGGCCGACAACTTCTCGAAACAGACCAGAAAGCATTAGAAATCAACCTGAACGATTCGATCTATGGAACATTTGCAGAGATCGGAGCTGGGCAAGAGGTAGCACGTCACTTTTTCCAAGTAGGCGCAGCAGCAGGAACGATTGCAAAAACCATGTCAGCCTATGATAAAGTGGTTTCTGATGAAATCTATGGTCTCGAGGGCAGCGGCAGATACGTATGTGAGTCTAGAATTTACAAAATGCTAGATCATGAGTATGTACTGATGACTGATCGCTTGCGTAAACACAGATTAGATACTCGGTTCTTCGTTTTTGCAAACTCCATAGCTGCACTGAATTACAGCAGAACCATTAAAGGGAATGGTTGGATGGGTGTTCGTTTTCAATTGGACCCTAATAAAGAACCTAATGATCTCGTCTTGCATGTAAAAATGAAAGACAAGGACAATACCCTGCAACAACAAGCCATAGGTATTTTAGGCGTTAACATGATTTACGGCTGTTATAAATACTATAAGGATCCTGAAACCCTTTTGCAATCTTTGATTGACGGCTTACACGGCAGAATAGAGATTGACATGGTGCGATTAACAGGACCTGAGTTTAGTGATTTAGACAACAGACTACTGGCCTTATATCTGATCCGTAATAAAATTTGTAAAGTAACTATGTTCGGTCCCAACAAGGAACCCGTGCACGGTTCAGAATTTTTATACCGAAAAAATCCATTATTGGTCAGAGGTAGTTTCAGGCCAGTAACTAAGGTTAACTGGAATATGATTCAAAGTGGAATCAAGCAATTCAGTGCAAACTTAGAACATCCAGATAGGTTGCTTCAATTAAGTGAGATCACCTTAGAAAACCTCAATCGGGCCACAGAACTAGATGAAATAGATGAGACCGATTTTCTGCATAGAGCAGAGTTATTGGCAGAGTTAGGGCAAACCGTGGTTTTGACCCAATTAGAGGACCAAACAGAACTCATCAAATACCTCAAAGATTTTAAAGTAGGGCAAGTAGGACTTGTTATCGGAGTTCGAGACCTCATGGGCATCGTTCAAAGTAAGTTTAACAAAGAAAAATCTGGCAACCATTTAGAGACCTTCGGTAAACTCTTTAAAGGCAATGCCACCTTCTATGTATATCCATCCTACAAAGATGGTAGTACGGATATACAAACCACAGACAATATGCCTGTCCCAGAAGACATTACCTTTTTATTTAAATACCTAAAGAGTATTGGTCAAATCATAGATATCCAAGATTATGATCCAGACATATTGTATATATTTTCTTGGAGAGTATTGCAGAAAATCAAAGGGGATGAAGCAGGCTGGGAAGATGAAGTTCCAAAACCAATAGCCGAACTCATCAAAAAGGAAAAACTATTTGGCTACCCCATTAAACATATCGAATTCAAATACTAATGTTTATGCGAACTATATTCTCACTCAGTTTTATTGCTTTAGTTGCAGCATGTACACCGAATCCAAACCAAGAGGAAAAACAAGCAGTATCTGTTAATCAAGTAGAAACGATTGCCGCAGATAGTACCAAAGCAACTTACTTAAGTAAAGATTACTTAATGGGGAAATTTGACCCAAGTACCCACGAAGACTTCTCTAAAATAGCTAGTCAGTACACAGAGAAAGCCGATATATACATGCGTAAAGATGCCTACGAGGCCTTTGTCCAAATGGCTGAACATGCCAAAAGAGATGGCATTACCTTTGAGATTGTTTCGGCTACGAGGCCTTTCCAATACCAAAAAGGTATTTGGGAGCGAAAATGGAATGGACAAACCAAGGTTTCCGGTCAAGATCTTTCCCAAACCATGCCTGGTTTTCACCAAAGAGCATTGAAAATATTAGAATACAGCTCTATGCCTGGAACATCGAGGCACCACTGGGGTACAGATATCGATTTAAATCACCTAGAAAATGATTATTTCGAATCTGGACAAGGGCTTAAAGAATATGAATGGCTGGTGGAACACGCTGCTTCATATGGCTTCTGTCAAGTTTACAGTGAAAAAGGAGTAGATAGACCGCATGGATATAACCTTGAAAAATGGCATTGGTCTTATTTGCCAGTGGCAGGTAAATTAACTGAATTTGCACAGACAAACATGAACAATTCTGATATCTTTGGGTTCGATGGAGATAGCACTACGGACTCCATCGATATTCTTCAAAAATATATTCTAGGAATCAATCCAAATTGTAATTAATTATGGCATTTACAGAATCTAATATGATAGACCTGGGCACATTAGCCCCAGATTTTAGTCTTCCCGACACCGTTTCAGGCAAAACAGTTACTTATATGGATATACAGGGTCCTAAAGGTACCTTAGTTATTTTCCTGTGCAACCATTGTCCTTATGTGATTCATGTAAATGAAGAATTAGTAAGCCTTTGTAATGACTTTGAAAAAATGGGAATAGGGTCAGTTGGTATATCCTCCAATGATGTAGATAACTATCCCGATGACGCCCCTGATAAAATGAAAATCCATGCTGAGCAAGTAGGCTATCCTTTTCCATATCTATATGATGAAGATCAAAGTGTAGCTAAAGCCTACGATGCTGCTTGTACACCTGATTTCTACCTCTTCGATGAAAATCAAAAGTTATATTATAGGGGTCGATTGGATGATTCCAGGCCGAATAGTGGCAAACCATTAACTGGAGCTGACTTAAGAGCTGCTGCGGATGCCATGCTTAAAGGAGATCCCGCACCTAGCACACAATTTCCTTCTGGAGGCTGCAACATCAAATGGAAGAAATAAAAAAACCCGAGTCCAGGCTCGGGTTTTTTTTATTTATAATAGTCTTTATAGAAATCTGGTAAATGCCGCAGTGCTGCTAACTCACGGTGTTTTGTTTTAATCTCAGCAGCAGGAGAGCCAAAGTATGTAAGACCACCAGCCAAATCTTTTGAAACACCGCTTTTTGCTGCAATGATAGCACCTCTTCCAATCCTTAGATTTTGAGCTATACCTACCTGACCAAAAAGTACCACATGATCCTCCAAAATAGTCTTTCCGCCTATACCCACTTGACCTGCAATTAGGCAATGTTTTCCAATGACTACTCCATGCCCTAAATGAACTTGAGAATCTAATTTACTTCCTTCCCCAATAACAGTATCTCCAGAAACACCTCTATTGATAGTGCAATTTGCGCCAATAACCACTTTATCCTCAATCACCACACGCCCTATAGAATGCCATTTGGTATACTTTTTTGCTCGTTTGTGGAAGTAAAAAGCATCCGTTCCAATGGTGGTGCCTGCATGAATTTCTACCCCATCGCCGATTACTGTATCATTTCCTATGTAAGAATTGGCTTGTATATAAGTATCTCGCCCAATAGTCACATTATGACCGATTACCACATTAGGCTCAATAATAGCTGTTGGGTGAATCTGCGCATCCTCCGCTTGTTCCCTGTCTAATACCCGCTTCGGTTGAAACTTCTTAGCCAGTTTATTATAAACAGTAAAGGGAGATTTGTGAATCAATAAGGCCTTTCCTCTAGGACATTTGACATCCTCATTGATAATAATGACGGAAGCAGCTGAATCCAAAGAACGTTGAAAATACTTATGATTATCCACGAAGGTCAAATCACCTTTCTCAACTTTGTGAATTTCATTCATACCAAGAACATTCAAATCCTTGCGTCCTTTTATTTCGGCACCTATAAGTTTAGCTATTTCTTGTACAGAAATCTTTTGCTTGAATTTCATATATTATGCATTAGCGCATGTAAATTATAAAATAAGCATCAATGCACACGGGAGTCATTCGATTTTTTTTACCGAAAAAAGGTTTTGGCTATGTTATCAAAGATGATAGCCTAGAAGAATATTTCTTACCTGGAAAAAATCTTCAAGATCTCCACTTGAAAAAAGGCGATAAGATCTCTTTCGAACTAGAAAGAAAAAACAATCAAATTATTGCAACTAAGGTGCAATTAATAAATAATAAGAATAAAAATCAATCAAAATAATTGCGCTTAGGATCAAACCATGCGTTCCTACAATCCTTTATTGCAATTAAGTTGCAATAAAGGATTTAATGTGCCTCTAACCAATTTGCCCCATAATCCATTCCAACTAAAATAGGTACTTTTAAGCCAGGTATAGCCTCTTTCATACAAGTCTCAATCTTAGGCATCAACTCCTCTAATTCAGCCTTCGGAACATCAAAAACCAATTCATCGTGCACTTGCATAATCATCTTGGTATCGTAATTACCTTCTTCTAGTACTTGATGTACCTTAATCATGGCAAGTTTGATCATATCAGCAGCAGAACCTTGAATAGGTGAATTAATAGCGTTCCGTTCCTCACCCGAACGAACAAATGCATTGTTGGAGTTAATATTTCTTAGATACCTCCTTCTACCCATAACGGTTTCTACATATCCTTTCTCCCTTGCTGACTCAACGATGTTGGTCATGTACGCTTTTAAGCCTGGATACTCTTGGTAGTAACTCTCAATAATCTTTTTAGCTTCAGATCTTGGTATATCCAATTGCCCTGCCAAATTAGTTGCACCAGCACCATAGGTGATACTAAAGTTTACCGTTTTAGCTCTATAACGCTGTTCTTTGCTTACTTCATCATAAGGCACACCAAATACTTTAGCTGCTGTAGCTCTATGAATATCTTGACCCTGAATAAAGGCATCCAACATCCCTTTTTCATTGGCAATTTCCGCAATTAGACGAAGCTCAATTTGAGAATAATCCGCTGCCAAAATAACTCTATCTTCGGCTCTTGGCACAAAAGCTTGACGTACTTTAGCTCCTTCTTCTGTTCGAATCGGAATATTCTGAAGATTTGGATTATTAGAACTTAAGCGACCTGTTGTAGTTAGTGCCTGATTGAAAGAAGAATGTATCAAGCCTGTTTTCTTACTAACTAACTTAGGCAAGGCATCTAAATACGTTGATTTCAACTTAGATAAACCACGATAAGCTAGAATTTGCCTAACAATAGGGTGATCTTTCTCTAACTCTTTTAGCTTATCCTCTGAGGTTGAATATTGCTTAGACTTGGAGCTCAACTTCCAACGATATGGAATTTGCATCCGGTCAAAAAGAATTTCCCCAACCTGTTTAGGGGATAGAATATTAAATGGTGAACCTGCAGCGATATACAATTCTTTTTCTAACTCTAATAAACGCTGTTCAATAGAAGCAGACTGCTGAGCTAAAACATTCGTATCGATATTGACCCCATTATACTCCATCTGAACCAAAACCTTAATTAAAGGTTCTTCCATATCGTGATATAGCGCGTTTAGACCAGCTTTATCCAAATCGGCAAATAGAATCTCATCTAACTGAAGTGTGATATCTGCATCTTCGGCCGCATATGGGACTACTTTATCAACGGATATATCACGCATACTAAGCTGATTCTTTCCCTTGCCAATTAAGGTCTCAATCGGAATGGGTTTGTATTTCAACATCACTTCTGCCAAATAATCCATCTTATGACGCAAATCCGGATGCAGCAAGTAGTGCGCAATCAAAGTATCCCGAATGGGTCCACCCAATTCAACACCATGACGCTTCATGATAATAGCATCATACTTATAGTTGTGCGCTATTTTTGCGATACTATCACTTTCTAAAACAGGTCTAAAGATATCAACTATAGCCTGGCTGGCCTCTTGATCAGCAGGAACTGGAACATAGTAGGCTTCTTTGCTTTTGTAGGCAAATGCAAGACCTACTAAGGACGCATCATTCGCGTTAATACTAGTAGTTTCCGTATCAAAGCAAATAATTTTTTGCCCTAATAATTTAGAAGCTAAGTCCTGCATGCCTGCAGTCGTATCTACTTTATGATAGCTTGCACCAGCGTCTTCTATAGTTGTAAATTGTTGGCCAGCTGGTTTGGATGCAGTGCTTGAAGAAGATGCAGCAACTGGTCCACCTCCAAATAAGCCGCCTAATCCAGTATCTGGTTCAGGTTCACCTAGCATTAAAGCTGTCAATCTCCTGAACTCTAACTCTTGAAAAAGCTTTCCTAAAAACGGACGATCAGGTTCCTCAATAATTAATGAATCAAAGTCTACATCAACAGGCACATTAGTATCTATAGTCGCAAGCACCTTGGACATACGCCCTTGTTCTGCAAATTCGATAACCCGTTCCTTTTGTTTTCCCTTCAATTCATCGGTATGCTCTAATAACCCCTCTAAGGAATCATACTTTTCTAATAATTTTTGGGCTGTTTTGGGCCCAATACCTGGAATACCTGGAATATTATCTACTGAATCACCCTGTAAACCTAGCATATCAATAACCTGCTCTACCCGTTGAATACCCCATTTTTCCAATACTTCATCCACTCCCAGTATTTCAACATCACCGCCACTGCGGGCAGGCTTGTACATAAAAATATTTGGAGAAACGAGCTGTGCATAATCTTTATCTGGAGTCATCATGTACACTTTAAACCCTCTTTGCTCTGCTTGTTTCGCCACTGTACCTATCACATCATCTGCTTCATATCCTTCACAAGTAAGAATGGGAATTTTGAACCCTTTGATTACTTCATGGATATATGGAAATGCTGCGGTGATTTCCTCAGGTTGAGCCTCTCGATTAGCTTTATAATCTTCAAAAATCTCATTCCTGAAAGTAGGTCCACTCAAATCAAAGCTGACTGCAATATGCGTTGGATTCTCCCGCTTCATTAAATCCCTGAGCACATTGGTAAAACCCATAATTGCTGAGGTATTTAATCCTTTTGAGTTTATCAGTGGTCTAGAAATAAAAGCATAATGCGCCCGATAAACTAAAGCATGGCCATCTAATAGGAAGAGTTTTTTTTCAGACATAGTAAGAGCAGATTTATAATACCTTTAAAATATGATATTGTACTTAATTAAAAGAGCTTCTGTAAAACTTAATGCTACACCAGTATCACCTGTGCTATCTAAAACCACACGTACATCATCATCATAAAAGAATTCTGTCACCAAATTCAAAGATATATTCTTGAGTAGCTGAATATTAATATCCGTTTTCCATAATACATCAATGTTCTGGGGTTTCACCAAATAATTAGAGAATAGATCTAGTGAAGAGTTCAGATTCATCTTGTCATCAAAAAACTTATTCGAATACACCATCTTTAAATTGGATCCCATCTGCCTTAATGAGCGTTCACCCACCAAATTACCATGAATATTCAAAGCGGCAATTTCAGGATCATTGACATAGATTATTTTGTAAGAAATAGGTGAATAAAACAAGGATAGTTTTTCGTTAGGTTTGTAATCTAAACCAGGTGAAAAAGTAGCTGTAATGGGAGATAAGAACTTAGCTAAACTTGCTCGATCCCCAGCTGTATTTCGAACTACGTTACCTTCATAGGTATTGAGCAATAAAGTCTGCGTTTGAAGTTCAGCAGCAAAAAACAAGCGTTCATCTTGTCCTTTAAATCCAAACTTGGAGTTAAAGCGAAAAACGTCTAAGTTTTTCACAAACAAGGAATCTTCAATACCTAGTTTTTGAACTGATAATTGCAAGGTTACGTTGTTTTCCCAAGCTATATTATTCTTTTTATAGTTCAAAAACCAATTATTCAGACCACCAAATCCAATCCGATTATCACCTGCACCCGGTCTTGGATTAATCTGTAAAAGTTGGGCAAAATCTAAGCCCAAGCCTCCCCCAACCTTCCAATAATTTGGTGTTGTTTCTACAGAATCGACTGGAGCCTGTCCGTAAGATAGTTGAAAGGTACAAAAGGCTAGTACACAAAGGAGTATGTGTTTAAAATTCATATCAAAACATTAAAGAATAAAGAATAGACCATAAATATAATGAATGTGAAAAACCAAGCATAAATGTGAAAGTATTTATCCTAGAATTAATCTATGAATCACAGATTTAAATTACATTTGGAGCAAATTCTTCTAAAGGTGGAAAGAACTGTTTTAAAAGCACACATTTTCTTGCTCATCGTAGCATTGATTTATGGAGCAAATTACTCCATAGCCAAACTTGTGCTAAACGATGGTTACATTGCACCAAATGGATTTATATTAATTCGAGCGGGCCTCGGCTTTGTATTATTCTTTTTATTTCACCACTTTTTTATTCAGGAAAGGGTTGAACGGAAGGATATACCGCTGATTGCAGTGTGCGGACTCTTTGGTGTAGCTATAAACCAATTGTGTTTCTTCAATGGGCTCAAATTAACCAGCTCTGTTCATGCCTCACTGATCATGCTTACCGCTCCTATGTTAGTGCTAATTGCATCTTCCATATTGCTTAAAGAGAAAATTACACTCATCCGAATAATGGGGCTAATCATTGGAGCATCTGGAGCCGCCCTACTCATACTTAATAGAGCCAGTTCGTCGGCAGGAGAAGCGAGTATCGGCGGGGACTTGCTCATACTAGTAAATGCCAGTTCTTATGCTATATATTTAGTTATAGTAAAGCGATTAATGAAAAAATACAATCCGCTTACCATAGTTAAATGGGTCTTCTTTTTTGGTTTTCTATATGTTATTCCATTTGGTTATAAAGAATTCATTCAAATTCAAGTACAAACCTTTACTGCCCAAATCTGGCTTGCTGTAGCTTTTGTAATAATTGGCACAACATTCTTAGCCTACCTTTTAAATGCTAAGGCACTTACCCTAGTTAATCCGACGGTGGTTTCGGCATATATTTATCTGCAGCCACTAGTCGCAACCATGATCGCTATACTATTTTCTGCTTATAGATTAGAAGGAACGACCATCCTATCCGCCATTTTGATCAGTATTGGACTGTATTTAAGTGCATTTTTCAATTATCAAAAAAAATAATGTAAAAATTTTCGTGCAGCTAGAAACCTAGAAATACATACTTCAAATTTGTATTTCATTGAAAATGAACGAAGTAATAAAACAATAAACACAATACGTCTTGTTTAAATATTTTTTATAATAAATTATAAATAAAACAATGTTTTGTCGATAGTTAAATTGCCTAATTATTTTATGTAATTTAAACTGCATAACTACTATTTAATTGGGCATTTATTCTGAAAAACCCCTAAAATTTACCAAAATCAGAATACCATTTAAATTAAAAGCAAAGACCAAACCCCCTATCGATGAAGCTAGGAAGATCAAACCAATTCGATCTACTATTTATTAGTAATATCATCCAAGAAAAGGATGAATTAGATCATACTATTCTAAGCGCACTATCAACTGAAGATATACTAGGAGTTGCTGATTTACTTTTGGAAAGTAAAGCTCTTGCACACGCAATTCTTACTCTAGAATTTGCGGTTTCAAATAGACCTGTTCATTCCGAAATTTATGCCAAACTTATTCAAGTATTGATGCTTAGTAATAACTTGGAGGAAGCGAAAGACCTATTAGAGTATCAGGCACGTTCAGTACTAACAACGTATGACTACAAAATGCTCCAAGCTGAGCTATTCATCGAAATGAATAGAATTGGCGAAGCAGAACATGTATTAGAATCTATTCCAATAACAAGCAATGAGCAGGCTTGTATGCACCTTTACTTAAAGGCACAATGTGCTTTAGCTGTAAAACTAGATTTCTTGGCCATTGACTTATTGAAGCAGGCCATCAAATTAGATACAGACAATCAATTAGTCCAACAACAACTGTTGAGCCTATTGTCTAAACCAGAAGAACTCGACCAAAATCAATCCTTTTTAGAAGAAATCCTAGATAAAAATCCTTTTGCATATCAGCTTTGGTTTTTATTGGGAAAAATTCAGCTTAACAAGGGTAATAAATTAAAAGCACTTGAAGCATTTGACTTTGCTTCAATAGCTACTCATAGATATCTTCCAGCATCTGAAGCTAAACTAGAACTCTTTTTAGAATCGGGGCAATATGTTTTAGCATTGGATGAATTACTGCATATTATTGAGCACTTTGATCCAACCATAGATCATTTCTTACAAACTGCCTTTTGCTTCATGCAATTGAGTAAAATTGATAATGCTGCTCAGATCTTACATTTTGCACAGGAATATTATCCTGATGAAGAAGAGATCTATTTTTTATTAGCTCAAATTGAAATAGAGCGCAAGGATTATCTAGTAGCTATAGAGTATGTCAATATGGCTCTTAAACTTAATGCAGACAATGAAATCTTTCACAACATTGCTGCAGATATTTATGAAGAATTAGGAGACACCTATGCTATGAAGCAACACCTGCTCAAAAGTATAGCATTAGACCCCATTAATCATGAATCTTGGGTAAAACTAATTCTGAGCTACTTACATCAAGAAGATTTCGAGCAGTGCAATGCTTTACTAGAAGAAGCCTTGCTAAGCACTTATCATACTCAACTAGATCTCTTACAAGCGGCTATTTGGATAGAAATGGACCAAAGATTCTTGGCCTTTGAAATACTAAACCAAATTGCAGAAGAGGATGTAAAAGCAATCAATGCGATTTATAACTTTCTTCCGAAACTTATAAACGACAGTGATTTAAAAACTCTAGTACAGGTATTCCAAACTATATAATGTGATGGAATACCTAACACCTTATTAATCAATAAATCGCATTTTCATTGCTACATCTTCAATTGGACGATTATTTGGGTCTTTTTGAACGGTGGCAATAGCCTCAATAACATCTAGTCCGCTAATCACACGCCCAAATACCGTGTATTGACCGTCTAAGAAAGGCGTACCGCCATATTCTAAATATGCTGCGCGCTGTTCTGGGCTATAGTTCATGCCATTTCGAGCTTGTATACTCTCTAGCATATCTTCATTGAGCTTTGAACCATGTACAATGTAGAACTGTGAACCCGAACTTTCTCTATTTGGATTCACCTCGTCCCCGGTTCGAGCAGCTGCTAATGCACCATTCAAATGAATATGCCCTGCGTCTATCTCATTTGGGATAGTATACCCTGGGCCGCCCATACCTAATGCAGATCCACTTTGTGCGTTTCTAGAATTTGGATCACCACCCTGAATCATAAAGCCTTCAATTACCCTATGAAACAACAAGCCATCATAGTATTCCCCTTCAACGAGCTTAGAAAAGTTCTCTAAATGAATCGGAGTATCTTCATACAGCTCCAATATCATCGTTCCAAAACTAGTCTCTAATTCCACTAAACAATGGTCAGAAGCTCGAACCAAAATTCGTTTCTGAATGGTATCAGTATGAGCCCCTTTACTCGCATATAAGGTAACCTCGTAATTACCAGATCGATTAAATTGATGGGTAGGGAAGGCTAGGCTAGATGTATCACCATCACCAAAATCCCACTTGAATAATTCCGCATCAGCGGATAAATTATTGAACGAAATTGAATCAAAAACTTGATAAGAAGTGTCTTCGTATGTAAACTGAGCCACAGGCCTAGCACAAGCCACCAGCACAGCAATCAGAAAACTCCACAATAAAATTCTACCAATCATTAATTTAAAAGTTTAACCTTCATAGCTACATCTTGCAGTGGTCTGTTTGCTCGATCTACTTGCATAGCCGCTATAGCATCCAACACCTCAAATCCATCTATCATTCGTCCAAAAATAGTATAATCTCCATCTAAATTAGGAGTCCCTTGCGTTGCTGCATACTCAGCCATTTGTTCTGCAGTATAGGTGAATTTTCCAGCACGCTGATTATTAAACATTTCTAACATCTGTGGATTCACAGGGGCTCCATGAACAATGTAGAACTGTGAACCTGAACTTTGCTTTTCAGGATTGACCGCATCTGGCCTTCTTGCCGCCGCTAACATACCCTTAGTATGGATAAATTGTGGTAAAATCTCCGCAGGAATAGTATATCCAGGGCCTCCCATACCTAATCGCATACTTGGAGCAGCTCCCCTAGAATCAGGATCTCCACCTTGAATCATGAAGTTGCCCATAACTCTATGAAATAACGTGCCATCATAAAAACCCGCTTCAGCGAGTTTAATAAAATTATCTCTATGACCCGGTGTTTCATCAAACAACTCAAAAGTCATATTTCCCAAGTCTGTTTCAACTACAAATTGCTTCGGTCCTTTGTCGCTTGTACAAGCTGAGAACATCAACAAAAAGCCTGTAATGACTAATAAAACTCTATTCATTTCCTTTTTTATTTAGTGCATCAAAATATCTTATTACTAAAGATTTAAGGTATTGCTCTTGTTCAGCTTCACCTTTCTTACTTATAGTCTTTACTTGATTCCAATGTGGCCAACCCTCCTCATCAATACCTTCAAAAGAATAAACTCCGTCCATACTCATCAACCTACAGACGGCTATGTGCATCAAATCTTGTTTTTCCTCCTTAGAAAATTCAGACCGCAATTGACCTAATTCTTGAATGCCAATCAAAAACAAGATAGCGTTTAGATCAGGTAAAACATCCCCTCTAATACTATCCTTGACATAATGCCTTATACGCAACCAGTCAAACTCTAATTCCCAAGCCTCCATAATCCTTTCATATTATAATTCAGAAAAAGTTGCTGAAATCTTTCTCGCCTTATTGGCCGGTATCAACCCAGCCAAACCACCTATAAATAGAACAGTTATTGATACCATAATCAAATCACCAATCCTCAAACTAGCTGGATAAGCAGGTTGTACAAACCCTTGAGCTAAGGAAATCAAACCATGCGGCAATTGTTTGTGCACAACATATATTCCAATAGCTAGAACTAATCCTATGATTAAACCAATAGCACTCATCAAGACCCCCTCCATCAAGAATATGCGCCAAATCATTTGATCCGTTGCACCCATAGATTTCAACACTGCAATATCCTTCCGCTTTGCTAATACAATCATCAATAATGCACCTACCATATTAAAGGCCACTAAAACCAAAGTTAAACTCAACAAAGCAAATCCCAATAACTTTTCAATATTCATAATCCTCAAATACGCCGCCTGCTGCTCAAACCTATTCTTAACTACATAATCCGCCCCTAGTAAAGTAAAAACCGCCTCTTCCACATCATCAAAACTATACCCCGGTTTCAAGCTTATTTCATAAGCACTTAACTGGTTCTTTTTCCCCGATAAAGATTGAGCATACTTCAAGGAAGAAAGAATATACCTATTGTCATATTCTTCCTGTACTGCAAACTTTCCCGCAGGAAAAGCAGACTTCATCTTATACGGTCTGCTCATGATCGATCCTTTATTATTCCTAGGCGCATAAATGTTCATTCGACTACTCAATTGGTTCTCCACATAGACATCCAATTTGTAGCCCATACCATAACCCAACACCAAATAATCTAGACCATCTTTTTCAAAAAAATAATCCCCCGTTCGGATCATGGTATCAATACCACTAACTACATTATAATTTGCGCTAACACCTTTTAACATACCAATATCTTGGCTGTCGTCATATTCAAAAATAGAAACAAACTCAATACTCTTAGCTACTTCATCTATACCCTCAATAGACCGTAAATCAAGCTCTAACGAATCGTTTACTTGGAAATATTTGCCTCGTGCAGCTTCGATACGAATATCTGGATTGAAATTACTATATAGGCTTTTTAATAGATCCTCAAAGCCATTAAATACAGACATGATTAAGACCAAGGCAGCTGTCCCAATAGTCATTCCCAGAATGGATATACCCGTTATCAAATGAATAGCATTCGAGTATTTTCGAGAAAAAAGATATCTGCGAGCAATCTTAAAAACTAAGCGCATGCTTTTTATTTTTCACGTATAGACCTATATACTTCCTCCTGGATTTTAGGCCTATAGTTTAAGCTTCCAAGTTTATTATTCTTCATGCTGGGATAGGTTCTATTTGATAGAAAAATGTAGATCAAATCGTGAACTGGATCCACCCAACAAGCAATTCCAGTAAATCCTAAGTGTCCAAAAGTAAATTCCGAAGCTGACTCCGCCATATTCAAGGTTACTCCATCCTCCGTTTGCTTCATATCAAAACCAACACCACGTCGGTAACACTCCCCACACCGTTGGGTAAAAGTACGAATAGTATTGGCACTTAAGTATTGCTGACCATTATATCTTCCCCCATTTAACATCATTTGCATTAAAACTGCCAGATCTCGACCACTTCCAAATAAACCAGCATGGCCTGAAACGCCGCCTAACATACCAGCTCCCATATCATGCACATACCCTTGTACTGTCTGCTGTCTAAAATAATTATCTTTTTCCGTAGGGGGAATCTCTGACTTAGAAAAATGCTCCAATGGTCTAAAACCAATTCGATCCAAACCTAAGGGTTTATAATATTTTTCCTCGACAAAAACATCCAAGGTCTGACCTGTTTTGACCTTCACCAATGCAGCCATCAAATAAAAACCAAGATCACTGTATACATAACCCTGCTCGGGATCAATTTCTGAAGTGATAATCCGAGACCAGATCGAATCAACATAAGATTGTTTCATGTATAAATTTCTGGCAACCTCTACATTAAATAAATCATCTGGCTTCCGCTTGTACAAGGAGTCTACAGGTCTATTCCTATCATCAATGGTTTCTTGATAAAAAGGAATCCAAGCTTTTAAACCCGCTCTGTGCCTCAATACATCCTCAATAATCAAATGCTCCTTATTACTGCCCTTCAAAGAAGGAATATGCATACCTAATTCATCATGTAAACCTACCTGCTGGTCTTCGACAAGCGCCATTACAGATAGTGTAGTAGCTGCTATCTTAGTCACTGATGCCAAATCAAAAAGATTATCTTCCTCTATAGCCTTACGCTTTTTGTAGGTTTGATAACCATAGGCTTTCTCCAATAAAATATGGCCATCTTTGGCTACCAAAACCATACATCCAGGAGTGGCCCTTTTCGTAATGGACTCCTGAGCAAGGGAATCCACCCAATACTCCAATTTTCCATTTAAGCCCATATCCGTAGGTTGGGCGAATCCCATTACAAATTTCTTTTTAACCACAAGTCCATCATCAAAAGCAGACTTCTCGGAAGCAGTAACCGGTAGCTTACCATCAATACGATATACCCCCATCAAGGATTGAGCGGCAATATCTTGTACATCTTTTTGATCTGAATAGGCCACTAATACAGTCCCTACCTCATCAAAAAAGCTCAAGGAATATGGATTGCCGAAAACAACTAAGGTAAGCTTGCCTTGTGCAGCTAAAGATTTGATTAAATCTACCTGAGAAGCATGTAGTCCAAAATCCTTTGATTTCGAATTACTCATGCCATGTAAACTAACAACGACATTATCATAATTCTTAGCACGCTGTACAAACTTCTTTTGCTTAGATTTACTCAACTCGCCTGATGCTTGCATATCATCAAATGTCCCAAAGTCACTTAGTCGAGATTGAAAAGTATTCTTGGATGAAGTACCTAGAGCTATACTTAAGTTTTGTTTGCCTTTCGGACTCAAGGGAAGTAGTCCTGCCTCGTCCCTAACCAAAGTCATCGAAGCCTCAATCAGTTTCCTACGGAATACAAACGACTCTTGCCGAAGTAAATCTGCTTCTAATTGCTCCGTCTTGATGGGTTGATAATTAGCTAAACCACAATCATATTTTGCCCTCAAAACACGCTTGACACTGGTATAAACTTGATTTCGATCTAAAGAACCTTCTTCTAGGCGATCCAAAATATTAGCTATAGCTAATTCCACTTCACTTGGAATCAAAAGGATATCATTCCCTGCATCCAATGCCTTTCCTTCCAGCTTTCCTTTAGCATGATGTTTAGTCACACCATCCATATCCAATCCATCTGTAATCACCAAACCGTCGTACCCCATTTCCTCTCTAATGATTCCAGTCACAACGGGTTTTGACAAGGTAGTTGGCAGATTAGCCGTAGTATCCAATGCCGGCACACTCAAGTGCGCTACCATCATAGAGCCAACACCTTGATTGGCTAAAAACCTAAATGGAAATAACTCTATAGAGTCTAATCGATCTCTGTCATGTTTAATAATAGGCAAATCTAAATGAGAGTCTGTATCTGTATCTCCATGCCCAGGAAAATGCTTAGCACAAGCTAAAACACCATAATCCTCATGCCCTTGTACATACATATTGGACTTGACTGCAACATTGTAAATATCTTCTCCAAAAGACCTAAAATTAATTACCGGATTAGCCGCATTATTATTGACATCTACAACTGGTGCCAGATTAATATGTATCCCCATTCGTTTACAATCCTCTGCTATATACCGCCCCAATTCATAGATTAGCTTATTATCCTGAATAGCTCCTAGTGCCATATTGTATGGAAAAGAGACCCCGTATTTCTTTAAGCGCATACCCAACCCCCACTCCGCGTCAGAGGATACTAATAAAGGGACATGCTTGGTTTTTTCATTAAGTAAATTGTTAATCCGAGCTTGCTCCTCTGGATTTCCTTGAAAAAAGCAAAGCCCCCCCACTTGTTGCTCCTCCACCCAATCCATTAATTTTTGTACATGCTCCTCACCTTTATTGGAATGTGCACGGACCATAAACAATTGCCCCACTCGCTCTGCATCCGTCATTTCGTTAAATATAGAATCTACCCAATGGTCCCGATCAGAATACGCAGACTGAGCACTCATCAAGCTTGACATACCCAGTAATACAATCCCTATTAAACTTAATCTAACTGCCTGAATCTGTTTCATGTAGTTCATTTAATTATTACGGAGGTTTACGAAAAATTCACTATCCAATGCTAATATCTTTTGCTCTAATGATCGGACCATATCCGTTTGTCCCGACATATTAGCATACCCTGTTAATAAATTATAATAGGCCCATGGGTTTTCAGGTTCCAATTGAACACAATTACCAAAATATTCTACCGCCTTATCCGATTGGCCGGATATTCCATATGCTACCCCCATCAAGCGATTGAGTTCGTAGCTCTCCGCTCCTTGAGGCATTTCCATGGCTTTTTGAAACATTGCAATTGCTTTTGGTAAGTCCTGTTGGACTTGACCCGCATATTCACCTCCTTTTAAAAAAGCTTCAAATAAATTATTCTTGGCGTCTTCGTATTCAGGAGCGAAGCTTAATACTTGCTCATACCAGGCTATGGCATCATCAAACTCCTTCAAGTAATAAGCAGCATTCCCTCTTAGTAAATAAGCATTCCTAAAAGTAGGATGAATAGCAATCGCTTGTTCAGCATAAGATTTTGCTTTATTCAGTTCCTGTATTTTGACGGTCTCAACCCCATCTTTATGTGTATCAATTAGGATGCCTGCCGCTGAGTTACACAATTTGGCAGACTGAGTAGACTGTTGAATGTCGGTGGTAAACAAGGTGTAATTATCCGCCCAAACCGGATTCCTTTGAACAGTTAAAAAGGCAAATACCAACACCCCTGCCATCAAAGGATACCAGTTTTTAGACCATACTTGGACTTGATCAACTGAAGACTTTTTACTAAGTATATGCACTAACACAGATACTACTAAAACAGTAGCTCCTAATGATGGCATAAATACAAATCGCTCTGCCATGTTTGTACCAATTGAAACGAACACATTAGAAACTATAGATAAGGTCAAAAAATAAAACACTATACCAAAAGTCCAAATAGGCTGACGAGTGCGATAAATCCAAGCAACAACCAAAAGTCCAAGGTGTAATAGGATAGAAGCAATCACAGTCCAATCCGTCCAAGATTTGATATCGATATACCTTGGATAGTAATCGTGGGTAAGATTAATAGGCAATACTTCTAAACGAAGATATTCATACATCGTATGTAAGATAATGGGTGCCTTTTCACTCCAAGTCATAGGAGTATAAGTAGATCCCGTCCACTTCAAGAATGGATTATTCATCAACTCCATGGACACCTCACTAATACCTGAACCCAAAATGGAAAATCTAATAACAAGAAAAAGAAGTATACCTATACACGCAGGAATTGTACCATAGATTATCCCTTTTATTTTTTTTGTCCTAAACAACCAAATAGCTAACGGAATGACCCCTAAAAAAGTAAGGGCATTTTCTTTAGACATGGCACCTAAAAACACAAAAAGTGCTCCAAGAAACAACTCAGATCGTTTTCCCAAATCCAAATACTTGATCGCTGAATCTAAAGCGAGTAAAGCAAAACCCAATGCCAAAATCTCATCACGGCCTTTTATATTCGCTACAACCTCCGTATGCAAGGGATGCACCACAAATAACAAGGTACTCCAAAAAGCAATAATGACTCCTTGCCGCTGATCCTTGAATAGTCGATTCAACACCCTAAAGACTAACAAACCTAACAAAGCATATAACAAACTATTGATCCAATGACTGACGCCAGGCTTCATTCCAAATAGCTCTACCTCCAAAGCAAAGGTCGCCAAACTCAATGGTCTATATCGCCCGCCTTGTACCAGATTATCCTTTCCCGATTGATTGAAAAATCCATAAAAAGTATCTGATGTAAAAAGGTCCTTTATGCCGCTTAGTCCCTTTGAAGTAAACACATTGTCCACTATTACAATGGAGTCATCCAAAGCATAGTCGTGCGTCCAGGTATTGGCATAAATCAAAAACCCAAGACAGAATAAGATTCCATATAACCCTTTATCACTAGAAATGAATGTTCGAAAGCTGGACATATTGGTTTGACTATTGAAAACTAAATTTAATTATTTTTTTTTGGCATAATTACATTAAAAGCTGCTGGAATAGATTGGAATGTACAAGGTCCAACACCCAAATATTCTCCATCTGCCTCTACCTCCAATATACGATCAGCATCCGTACAACTCACCTTTACTGCTTTCGCATCAAAAGCTTCTACTTTAGGTATTTGCGTGTATGTTCCATTATAAAAGCGCCTTAACTCATATACAACTTGATACTTTTTTAGATCTTTTGCAGCGGTGATAGAAAGTAAGCCATCAAAAGCATCCGCATCTGGTACAACCTCCATACCTCCTCCTGCAAATCGATTTATACCAACATTTATAGTATAACACTTAGATTGAAAAACATAGGAATCCGATTCAACTTGAACAGGGTGCAGTCTATAAGCCATTAGACACCTAAGTAATATCCCCAAATACACGAGCTTATTAGACTTAGACATAAAGCCTTTTTCCAACTTCCCAACCAAATACGCATCATACGCCATGCCCGCTATATTGATAAAATATCGTTGAGCTTCCTGCCCATCTGCATAATATCGTACTAAACCTAAATCATGCTTCTTTGCAAATTGTTCCTGCCACATATCCAACCAACTACTTGGATCAATTGGAATGTCAAAGGATCTTGCCCAATCATTTCCAGTACCTGAAGGAAAAAGACAGTAAGCTAAATTCTCCCGGTGTTCAGGGGGCAATTGCATGATTCCATTTACGAGTTCATTATTTGTTCCATCACCCCCCATGCCTATCAAAAAGATGGAAGCAGACTCCTCCTTCAAGCCTTGAACTAATTCCATGGCATGCCCCTTATATTTCGTTTCAAAACAAGCATAGCTTATTCCTCTTTGGGTCATCAAATCCAATAAGCGAGACCGTCTTATTTTACTCCGCCTATTCCCACTTACCGGGTTCATGATGATCACTACTTTTCCCTTTTCTTGCATCTTTCCAAGATACCCAATTAATAGTTTATCGAAAAAAAATAAATGTATATAGATATTCCTATACCGATTCAAGCTTATTTATCATTTTTACGCTGGCAAAAATCTAAAGCATGAATTCTATTCTAAGTGTTCAACAAGTCAGTAAACACTATGGTGATTACACGGCCGTTAACAACATCAGTTTTGAACTAAAACCAGGTCAGTTATTTGGTTTGCTTGGTCCAAATGGAGCAGGAAAAACTTCTTTAATAAGAATGATGACGACCATTACCTCCATTGATGAAGGAAGTATTTTTTTTAATCAGGAAAAAATCAATAGCGACACCCCAGGCCTGATTGGTTATATGCCAGAGGAACGAGGTTTATACAAAAAAATGAAAGTGGGTGATCAACTTCTTTACCTAGCCCAATTAAAAGGACTGAGTAAAAAAGATGCTAAAGCAAAAATCCAATCTTGGTTGGATCGCTTTGAGATAAATGATTGGTGGAATAAAGAAATCAATGAGCTATCCAAAGGGATGCAGCAAAAAATTCAGTTTATTTCAACGGTTGTACACGAACCCAAACTACTCATACTAGATGAGCCATTCTCCGGACTTGACCCGATCAACACCAACTTGATCAAATCAGAGATATTTAGACTCAAAGAAGCGGGTACTACAATCATTTTCTCCACACACCGGATGGAACAAGTGGAAGAGATATGCGAAGAAATCATGCTGGTCAACAAAGGTCGTGCTATACTTAAAGGAAACCTGCAGGAGATCCGAAACCAATACAAGAAAAACTTGTATGAAATAACTCTAGACCAATCACCCGCTGACCTTAGTAATCTCCCAGGGAACATTCAAGAGCAAGTGGATAATCAAATCATCATTCATTTAGAGGATGATGCGATGTCCAATGAGATCCTAAGTTTTTTCACTAAACAAGGCATCCGAATCCGCTCTTTTAAAGAGATCTTGCCCAGCTTAAATGAAATCTTTATTCAATCCGTAGAAGAAGTAGAAGCATGAAAAATTTAAAACTAATCATACAACGAGAATACTTATCTCGGGTAAAGAAAAAGTCGTTTATCATAACGACCTTAATTACACCACTTGCTATTGGCTTGTTCATTTTTGTGCTTGGATTCATTTTAAGCTACAGTGATAGTGAGAAAAAAACTATAGCAGTAGTAGATCATTCAGGTATTTTCAATAAACCTGCCGATTTAGCTAAATCGGGTAATACCTCTTTTGAACTAGTAGACGCCACAGTTGAAGAACTTAAAGCGAATTTTGAGGACACAAACTTTGATGCAATTCTGTACATACCTGAAATAAAAAACCTGTACGCACAATCGCATACCATCTTTTTTTACTCAGAAAAAAGTCCCTCTTTAGACTTAGAAATGGTGCTCAGTAACCGAGTAAAAAACAAGATTCGAAACTTTAAAATCAAGGAGCTCAATTTAAACCAAAAAGAATTAGACGCCTTAAATACAAGCGTTGACCTAGATCCAGAGCCCATTTCGGATACAGCAAAGGATAAATCCAAACATACCAATGCCGTAGCTGCTGGTTTGGGTGGATTCATGGGTTTTATTATGTATCTAACGGTATTTATTTACGGTATGATGGTCTTAAGATCAGTGATGGAAGAAAAAACAAATAGGATTGTAGAGGTCATGATATCATCCGTTAAGCCTTTTGAACTTATGCTGGGTAAAATAATCGGTGTAGGAGGAGTAGGACTAACACAGTTGGCCGTTTGGGCTATCCTAATTCCAATTATCCAGATCATAGCCTCGATGTTTTGGGGTATTGATACTAGTGATATCAATCAATTATCTATGGATCAAGCTGGTATAGATCAGGAGGATGTTATGGGCGAATTTTCCATGATCATGTCTGAAATAGCAAATCAAAACTGGTGGTCAATTATACCTCTATTTTTATTCTATTTCTTGGGAGGATATCTACTTTATGCTTCTATGTTTGCTGCTGTAGGTTCTGCTATTGGAGATGACATGACGGAAGGTCAAGCACTAACGATACCCATTACAATACCTGTTGCTATTGCCTTTTACATTATGATTGTAACTGTTCAATCACCCAATAGTAACTTAGCGATTTTCTCATCCATCTTCCCGTTATTTTCACCTATTGTAATGCCAGCAAGATTAGCGTTTGAACCCCCAATTTGGCAAATGATACTATCTATAGTTGTGTTGATTGGCACCTGTTTATTCTTTACCTGGGTAGCCGGGAGGATTTACAGAATAGGTATTTTGATGTATGGTAAAAAAGCGAGTTTTAAAGAGCTATTCCGATGGTTCTTCAAACAATATTAATCCAAAAAATTACCAGAGATCAGCAAAGGCCAATGTGGCCATGCTGATCCTGGCCTTTGGGTTGACCTTCAAAATAGCCTCTCCACAGGCCTCTATAGTGGCCCCAGAAGTCAGCACGTCATCGACCAGTAAATAATGTGTTTCTTTCGGATGATTACTTTTAAAACTAAAAGCAGATTCTAAGTTTTTAGCACGTTCTACTCGGCCCATTTGAGTTTGCGTTTTAGTCTGTTTGATCCGTCTTAAATCGGTGCAGATAGCTTTGTCCCAAGCTTGTTGAATACCTATGCAAATCAGTTCACTTTGATTAAATCCACGTTCCAATAATTTTTTAGGATGTAATGGGACAGGCAATAAATAATCCACTGATTTAAAATCAGCACTCTCCTTCAATGCTTGACCAAGTAAACGGCCTAATGCAAAACCCATGGCTTGTCCATTTCCATACTTCATTCGATATATGATTTGCTGAATGTATTCTCCCTTTTGAAAATAAAATAAAGCTCCAGCTCGATGAAATGGAATCCTTCCCCAAAATCGCTGCTCCATTAAATTATCTTGCAGCTCAAAGTGGTTAGTCAGGGGTAGCTCAGTCAAACAAAACAAGCATAGTTCCAAAGGACTGGAATACCGAATAGCTTGACTGCATTTAATACAAAATACAGGAAATATGAACAGTCTTAAAAATTGATGCAATAGGGTCATCCTACAAATAAAAAGTGTTCGAATCACAAATATTGATAGGACATTTTGGAGACGCTACACCCACTTATTATCAAAAGCAAAAAATAAAATTGTCTTTTTTAAGACAGGCAATCCACCTACTATTACGGAACCATATTGAGTATCAAATCATTATAATGTTACCTTTGAGCTAGAATGACATACTGCTCAAGTATGGTGTATTTGTTATATAATTAAATTAACATTTAAACTTTCAAGCATCAAATTTTAATTTAGTGCGTTATATATAGTACCAAGTACCCCAAATTGATAACCTTTAGAACATACTATTTTGATGAGTGTAGCCCACAACATTATCATTGAAGAAATTATTCATGCCGAAACGGCACTCGAAAATCGATTATTATCTGAGCCCGAATTCAGACAAGGTCTTTTGTGGGGTAAACCTAGATTTGGCCATCCGGAAGGTACTATAGCCTTACACATCAATGAGGTCCTAGATAATATTGATAAATTACCTATCCAAGAGTACGAAAGAACTACACTAAGATTAGTTGCAATAGCACACGATACCTTTAAAAACAAGGAGGATCGTACTATTCCGAGAAACTGGAATATGCATCACTCTGTGATTGCAAAAAACTTTATGAAAAAGTACTCAAATGATCCCGTTCTACTTCAGACTATAGAATTACATGATGAACCATTCTATTGCTGGTTACATATGCATAGAGGAGAAACCGAATTAGCTGAACAGAGACTTCAAAAGTTACTTAGCCAAACCATCAATTTTAACATGCTATACCTATTTTTCGTCTGTGATACACTTACGGGAGATAAAGTATTAGCACCATTATTATGGTTGGAAGAGAGATTAGATTTAGAATCCTATCGAGGCTATTTCCTTTAAGTTAGAATCGTTTCTAAGATTACATGTGAGTTTATTTTTCCCATGTTTGGTATATGAATGCTGTAGTATCTCAACATCAGTTGAATAAATGCCCTTCTTTGGGTTGCTGACCACTCCCCGTGAGGTACTCCACCTAATCCACGTTGGAATAATTTACTATCTGCTGCATCTAAGTAATTGCCATGGAATGGAGGTAGATCAACAAGAACACCATCTAACATGTCTAAATACCCTTCTTGAACTGTCGAAAGTTCTAAATGGGGCAAAATACCTAAATAATGTCCTAACTCGACTAAGAAATTGAGGTGAAATACACTCAATCCCTCTTCCAATTCATCTAATTGCTTAAACATGTCCGACAAGAAAGAAAATAACTCCTCGTTCGCTGACTCCTCTTTGATACATTTCCTAGACACCTCCGTAATAAAGGTTCCCACAGCAGATTTCAACACATCAAATGGCAAGGCTTTATACACATAATGTGGCTTGATCTCCTTAACATTCTGAATGGACCGACCCGGTTTATAATATCCACTTAATTCAACAATAGACATTAACTGCACGGAAGAGGGAGAGGTTCTTGCTTTTGCTTTACGGACGCCATGTGCAATAAAAGTCAATAAGCCATGGGTATCCGTATAGATATCCAGCAATACACTGCTATCCTTATACTTCTGATTCCTAAAAACAATACCTCTACAGCTAAAAAGCATAATTTTTTTTAAAAATTATTAAACATTATTGCAACCAAATACTAAAAATGCAGTCATTAGGAGTATAACAAACTTAAACACAAAAATGAGAATTTCAATTTTTCTTTTAATGTTCCTGTCAGCGTTTACGACCTCCTCGTTTGCGACTAGCTCCAGCAACAAAATGGGTGGAAACCTAGAGACTAGCGAGGGACTAAAAGCGTTGATGTGCTCAAAACAGTGGTTTAATGCAGACAATCAAAACCACTTATTTATTTTCGATGATTCTGGTATTCTAGAAATCATCCGACTTACCGAAGAAGACAAAATTTCTGCGACAAAATTACTTTGGAATATCGAGTTGAACCACGGTTCACAAAGATTGACATTGAGAAATGCCGATCTAATTACCTTGAAACAATATAAGATTTATCATCAGGCTGGTGTGTTGATTATGGATGATCAATCATCTACTGAATCGATCCTACTTAGAGAAAATATACATCCTGTATCTAAAGCATTTGAAACACTCTCTGGATTATGGAGAGGGAAACAACTCAAAAAAATGTGCTTTAAAAAAGATACCTATTACCAAGAGGATGTGCGTCTAGATTTTACGTCTAATGGAACCTATACCATGACTACCGCTTATAAAGGAAAAGAGAGAAAAGAGCGTGGTCAGTATATTTTCCTGAACAAAACGGAATCTATTATTTTCAAGCCATTTAGTAGGGTTAAAAAACCTTATCTCATAAAATTAAAACACGTTACGGATAACGAACTCGTGCTTTCTATTATTGAATCACAAAATGAAAGTCCAGTTCAAAACCTAACCTTGTTAAAGTAGCAATAATTAATAGGTAGTGATTAGTTTAAGTCGGGAAGTCGTAAGGCTTCCCTTTTTTTAATACCTTAATTCCTCATCCAAATCTTCAATATCCGGCTGCTTATATTTTTTCTTGGTCATCAAGCGATCTAATTGCCGTTGAAAGATCAATTCTGCCACTCCTACATTGGCAGGAACAACATTGCCCAACTTTAAAGCATGTTCTACTTTGGACTGATCAATATCCATTCGATATAAAAAAGAGAAGAGTTGTTCCACATCATATTCCAACCAATAGGCAACTCGATCCGCAATAGCTTGAACCATGTCCGCTCTAGACGTTGGAATATCCCCTAAGTCTAAATCAAAAGATTTTCTGATCAATTCAAAACCTTCTTGCTGTAAACTTAATTCATCCATACTAATGATTGACCAAAAGTTCTAAGATGGACTCTAAATGTTCCCTAGTATTAGATAGCCGTGGCACTTTATTTTGCCCGCCAAACTTATTTCTTTTGCGCATCCATCGATCAAAAGAACCAGCAGGAAGCAAATGTAACTTCAGTTGCTCCATCGCCATATCATTGAAGCGCTTAGCCTCATAATCAGAATTCAAGCTCTGTAATTTTAAATCTAAAGCCTGCTCAAACTGAGCCTGATCGATGGGCCCACCCTCCAATTCAATAAGCCATTCATGGCCTCCTTTATTATTTCCTTCTAAGAATATAGGAGCAACCGTGTAATCGCGAACCAACACATCAAATTCCTTACAAACCTCTGCTAAAGCCCGCTCTGCGTTTTCAACCATTAATTCCTCCCCAAATATATTTATAAATTGCTTGGTTCGTCCTGTGATTTGTATTTTATATGGAGCCACGCTGGTAAAGCGAACACAATCCCCTATCATATACCTCCATAAGCCCGAATTGGTAGAGATGGCCATAGCATAATCTTTCCCAAGCTCCACCTCCCCTAGGCAATAAGCCTTCGGATTTTCTTTATCCAACTCTGAAAAGGGGATGAATTCATAAAACACCCCAGAGTCTACAAACAAAGCCATGTCTTTGGAGGAAAAATCATTTTGAGCAGCAAAGAAACCTTCAGAGGCATTATATACCTCTAAATAATCCACCTGCTTCCCTGGAAAGAAAGATTTAAATTGTTCCTCATAAGGTAAAAAACTTACCCCACCATGAATGTATACTTGGAAGTCCGGCCAGACCTCCAACATATTAGATGCTCCTGTTATTTCTAGGATCCGTTTAAATAACACCACGGTCCAAGTAGGCACACCCCCAATCATTACAATATCGCGCTGTTTCGAAGTGATTTGAGCCATCCGCTCTATCTTTTCTTCAAAGTCAGTCATCAAACTCACCTCCATCCCTGGTGACATAAATGCCCAAGCAAAATTGGGCATATTCTTCAACATGATAGCTGACACGTCTCCAATTTGAGTATCTTCAAATTGATCAAAAGAATGTAAACTACCGCCCATAACAATACTACGCGCTTCAAATTGTTTTGCATCTTCCCTTTGATCGTAAAAGAATGTCATCGTGTTCCAATTCCCTCGAATATGGCAGCTCTCCAGGTTTTCCTTACTTACAGGTATATATTTACTCTTAGCATTTGTCGTTCCTGAAGATTTGGAATACCATTGGATTTTCCCAGGCCAAAGTACGTTTTTCTCCCCCTTCATCATTTGATCGATATATGGGAAAAGATCTGTATAAGAAGATATTGGAACGAGCTGTTTGAAATCTTGGTAGGATTTGATTTGGTCAAATTGATACTGTTGACCATATATTGTGGACTTACCCTTGGAAATTAATTCTTCCAATAACCCTTGTTGTACGCGCTCGGCATGATTGAGTGCGTAATTCAAACGGGTACTTCTGATCGTGTAATAAGTTTTAAAGACCCTATTGATTACCTTTTTCATAGAAGAATAAACAATAGTGGAAACAATCAAAAACGAGCTCCACAGGTTAAGTAATACTAACTAATAACTTAAAATAAGGATTCCAATACAATTTAAAAAATCCTAAGCAGTGGAAAATTACAGCTCAATCTTGAGATATTCAGCTGTATAGCCTTTATTTTTTTTAATTATTTGTTCCGGAGTACCCTCCGCTATGATCTGTCCACCACCATGTCCACCTTCGGGACCTATATCAACAATATAATCTGCTGTTTTGATCATATCCATATTATGTTCAATGACCACAATAGTATTACCCTTGTCTACCAATTTTTGAAGTACAGATAAAAGTTGCTTGACATCAGAAAAATGTAAGCCGGTAGTTGGCTCATCTAAAATATACAAGGTATTCCCCGTGTCTCGCTTCGACAATTCTTCTGCCAGTTTAACACGCTGAGCTTCACCTCCTGAAAGCGTAGTAGCTTGTTGACCTAAAGAAATATACCCTAAACCTACATCCTTCAAAGTCTTGAGTTTACGATAAATCTTAGGAATATTTTCAAAGAAGGCACAAGCTTCTGTTACATTCATGTCGAGTACATCATTAATTGATTTACCCTTAAAAAGGATCTCTAGAGTTTCTCGATTATATCGTCTTCCTAAACAATCCTCACAATCAATATATACATCAGGAAGGAAATTCATCTCAATCACACGTTTTCCGCCTCCCTTACAAGTCTCACATCTTCCACCTTTCACATTAAATGAAAAACGCCCAGGTTTGTAACCTCTGATCTTAGCTTCTGGATGATCAGAAAAGAGTTTACGTATATCATTAAATACACCAGTATAAGTTGCAGGATTTGATCTAGGAGTTCGTCCAATTGGCGCCTGATCAATTTCAATGACCTTATCAATATGCTCAATACCTTTTATGGCTTTATAAGGCATTGGTTTTTTGATACTGTTATAAAAATGCTGCCTTAAAATAGGATACAGTGTTTCATTGATTAGGGTTGACTTTCCAGACCCTGAGACCCCTGATATAATAGTAAATGTACCCAATGGGATTTTTAAATCTACGCCTTTCAGATTATTGCCTGTTGCACCAGTTAGTTTCAAATGCTTGCCGTTTCCTTTTCTACGGACTTTGGGCACCTCTATTTGCTCTAAATCAGCCAGAAAACGAGAGGTTTCTGATCGGTCGTTTTTGAAAGTTTCCGGTATTCCTTGATTGACAATTTCACCACCATACTTTCCTGCACCAGGTCCCAAATCAACTAGAAAATCTGATGCCAACATAATATCCTTATCATGCTCTACCACTATGACCGTGTTCCCTATATCTGATAACTCTCGCAAGGATTGAATCAACTTGTGATTGTCCCGTTGGTGTAGACCAATGCTCGGTTCGTCCAGAATGTATGTAATTCCGGTTAATTGTGATCCAATTTGAGTAGCCAACCGTATCCGCTGTGACTCCCCTCCACTTAATGTCCTAGCAGGTCTATCCATGGATAAATAATCCAAACCTACATGCAGCAAAAACCCTAGTCTTAATCGAATTTCCTTAATTATTTCTTGAGCAATCAAACGCTTGCGATCTTCCAAGGATGATTCAGCTTCCTGCATCCAATCAAATAGTTCTTGGACATCCATTTGGGTTAAATGTCCGATGTGCTTTTCATTAATTTTGAAATGTAAGCTTTCTCTTTTCAATCGATGCCCATCGCAATCTGGACAGGTGTCAACAATCATAAACTCCTCTGCCCAAGTTCTGGTTTTTTCAGAAGTAGACTCTCCATACCAGCGCTTAAGCATATTCAATAAACCTTCCTCTGCTAGGTTAAATACAAAGTCGTTTTTAGATTTAGAGTAGTTTTTAAACCCTAAACTTCCCCCGCCATTCATGATGATATTCATAGCTTCCTCTGGAATATCTTTCAAGGGCGTACTAAAGGTGAAACCATATTTTTTAGCAATCAAACGCAATTGCTTAAACGTTAGATTGTCTCTTACTTCTCCAATAGGCTTTATACCACCATCATTAATGCTCTTGGAATCATCAGGAATCACCTTGTCATAATCAATAGCATTGACCTTTCCCAGGCCATTACAAGAGGGACAAGCACCATAAGGGGAATTAAAAGAGAAGGAATTCGGGCTAGGTTCTTCGTATGAAATACCTGTTACGGGATCCATTAGATGTTTAGAGAAACTAAACATTTTATCTTCCTCTAAGTCTTTTATGAATAAAAGACCATTTCCCATTTTTAAAGCTAGTTTCATAGAAGACCTAAAGCGATCTTCCTTATCTGCAGCAAGTTTAATCCGATCTACAATCAATTCAATGTCATGCACCTTATACCGATCCACCTGAAGGCCTACTTCTAAATCTTGAATTTCGCCATCGATCCGCACTTTAGTATATCCTTGCTTTCGTACAGACTCAAATAATTCTCTGTAATGCCCTTTCCGACCACGAACTAAAGGAGATAATAACAATATCTTTTTATTAGAGAATCGAGTCATGATTTCTTCTAACATTTGCTCTTCTGTATAGCGAACCATTTTCTCCCCAGTTTCATAGGAATATGCATCCGCTACTCTTGCAAAAAGCAATCGCATGAAATCATAAATCTCGGTTACGGTTCCAACCGTGGAACGAGGATTCTTACTAGTAGTCTTTTGCTCTATGGATATTACGGGACTTAGACCAGTGATTTGCTCTACATCTGGTCTTTCCATGTCTCCAATGAACTGACGGGCATACGCGGAAAAGGTTTCCATGTAACGGCGTTGCCCTTCGGCATATATAGTATCGAAGGCCAAAGAAGATTTTCCAGAGCCACTAACACCAGTGATAACCACTAATTTATTTCGTGGAATATCAATATCAATATCTTTTAAGTTGTGCTCCTTAGCACCTATGATTTTGATTGTATCTTCTAATAGGATGTCTTCTGCCATGGCTCAGAAATATAATTACATCAATTTGTTTACTAGATTAAAAACTAGTTTAGTCAGCTTAATACTCGCCTTTTCTACTACTTCAATCACTTCCTCTAAAGTGGTTTCTGTGAGGGACTCAATAGGGAAACATTTATTTGAAACAACCGATATGGCAAGCACTTCCATATTTGCATGACGCGCAACCAGCACTTCAGGAACTGTAGACATACCAACAAGATCTCCTCCAATAATGTTTATAAAATTATACTCTGCGGGCGTTTCTAAATTAGGTCCTTGAAGTCCTACATAAACACCCTCCTTTAGCTCAATATCCAAATCCTTTCCAAGTTCTTTGGCCATAGACCTTAACCTTGGAGCATAAGCATGCATCATGTCTGGAAATCGCAAACCCAATCGATCATCATTACGACCTCTCAAGGGATTATCTGGATGCAAATTGATATGATCCTTAATCAGTACTAAGTCTCCCGCTTCTAAGTCTGCACGAGTGCTTCCCGCAGCATTTGAGATCAAAAGTGTCTGTACCCCAAGGGATTTCAATACCCTAATAGGAAAAGTCAATTCTTGAGCTGAATAACCTTCATAATAATGGAACCGTCCAGCTAAGGCGATCACAGGAACATTGTTTAGAGTAGCAAATAATAATTCTCCAGCATGAGATTCAACGGTGGAGACTGGAAAATGAGGTATTTCATGATAAGGAATCCGGTGATGAATTTTCATATCCTTAGTCAAAGTTCCTAAGCCCGTTCCAAGTATAATCCCTAAAGTACAAGCATCAGCTTTATACGGCTCTAAAAAAGCTTTAGCTACTTCTATCTGCTCAAATAATCCATCCATTTTAATCGACTATCATGTTGGTTCCATCCAATTCCTGCTGCTTCATGTGTTCAGGTAGCTCCCTATATTCATATTGTTGGTTTCGCAACCTAGGTTCGAAACCTGCTTCTTTAATGGCGTCTTGAATACCTTGGGCAGTGAATCTAAATCTAGCTCCAGCTGCTGAAACTACATTTTCTTCAATCATAATCGAACCAAAATCATTGGCACCCGCATGTAGCGATAATTGGCCAATTTTCTTGCCTACTGTCAACCAAGAAGCCTGTATATTTTTTACGTTTGGTAACATAATACGGGACATCGCAATCATTCTTAGATACTCATCTCCTGTACATGTATTCCTTGCCCGTTTAATCCGTTTGAGGATGGTGTCTTCATCCTGAAAAGGCCATGGAATAAAGGCCAAAAATCCTTTTGCGTCAGTTGGTTTTTCTGCTTGTACCTCACGTAAACGAACCAAATGATCCATCCGCTCCGTATTTGTCTCAATATGACCAAACATCATGGTTGCAGACGTAGTAATGTTTAACTGGTGTGCTGCTCTCATCACATCCAACCATTCCTCTCCTCCACATTTACCTTTTGAAATTAATCGTCTAACTCTATCGGAAAGTATTTCAGCACCTGCGCCAGGAAGTGAATCTAAACCAGCTTCCTTAAGCGCACTTAAGACTTCCGTATGGGATAGTTTGTCTAGTTTTGCTATGTGTGCAATTTCCGGTGGACCTAGCGCATGAAGTTTCAAATTTGGATATAATTCCTTGAGCTCACTAAATAAGTCTACATAATACTGTAAGCCTAAATCAGGGTGATGCCCCCCTTGCAATAAGAGCTGTTCGCCACCATAAGCAAATGTTTCCTCAATCTTTTGTTTGTAAGACTCAATACTAGTTACATACGCTTCATCATGGCCTGGCCTTCTGTAAAAATTACAAAACTTACAATTGGCAATACAGACATTGGTTGTATTTGAATTCCGATCAATTATCCAACTGACTATATTGTCTGGCCTATGCTTTTGTCTTAAGGCATTCCCTACATAAACTAAATCAGCCGTATTTGCCTGTTCAAACAAAAACACCCCCTCCTCAGTACTCAGAAACTCTAAGTTCAACGCACGCTGTAATAATTCCTCTACTTGCATTTTTACGATTTGTTCCAATTAGCTTACAAAGATACAAAAGGACAACACTTTGTCCTTCCTAAAATTGTAATAATCCAATCCTATTATTGGTATTCTAATAGTTTAATATTCGAATGAAAATCACCCAAATGGCTCGCCATTCTAGCTTTATCACCATGCATCAAATAAACAACATCTGCTTGACTTCGTTTAATATGCCTTACCAAGTCTGGAAAATCAGCATGGTCAGAAATGCAAAACCCTACATTTGCACCTCGTTTTTGCACCATTCCCTCCTGCAACACCCAGCCCGAACACAAAGCGGTGGACACTTGATTAAATCTATACAGCCAAGCCGTTTTTAAAACGGTTGGGGGTGCAATGATGAGCTGCCCTGCATAATGCCTAGGCTGTATCCCATCTTTTACAATAGAAGCAAAAGGAATCTCAAAGCCTAAATCTCTATAACATTGATTGAATTTTTCAACGGTTTGATGCACCATATATGGGATACCTAATGTTTGACACATGAGCTGAACCTTTTGAGCTTTACCCAAGCTATAAGCTGTCAAAATAGGCGCCACCTGCTGGTTTATACAGGCCTTAAACCAATCTTGAACCTGATTAAAAACAAGGTCCTGGGCTGGCCAAACAAACTTTGGATGGGAAAAGGTACATTCAGTGATTAAATGATCACATTGTAGCTGTTCAAATGGGGCACAACAGACACTACCTGGGGGATTTAAATCTCCCGTAATCACCCAAACTTCACCCTGATATTCCAATCTGATTAAAGCAGATCCAGGAATATGTCCTGCGCTATGTAAAGAGATTTCAACACCATTAATAGATCTTTTTACACCGTAGGGAATACCAGTCATAGGAGCAATTCGACCTATTCTTTTTTTCAAAAAATAAATAGTTTGATCATGCCCAAAGTACGCTTCACAGCCAGAGCAATAGTGGTCTGCATGTGCGTGCGTAATCCATGCCTTTTTTACAGGTAAAATAGGATCGATATAAAAATCTCCAACCGTACAATAGAGCCCCTCTTTCCTACTTTCAACCAATTGCATATCTACATTGAATTTTACGCGTTAAGCACAAGAAAACGTATCTTTACAAAATATTCAAAAGCACATCAAAAAAGACTACATGAATTTTGTTGGAGAACAAATCATTGAAGGGGCTATGTTAGCCTTTGAGCAAAGTCCTAAAGCAGAAAAAAAGACTACTGAGATCTTTACTAGCAAGCAAGAAATGCTTTACGCTTACCTGTTTTCAGACAGTTTTTCCTTCCTCAAAGAGGAAGAACAAGAAATCTTCTTGTACCTCGCCTTACTCATTTTTAAGGCTTTTGATGAAGTCAATCCAGATATAGAACCTATTCCACAAGATTCGATTGGCGGCTTTGAAGAAGAAAACTGGGAAATATGGAATGAAGCCAGTGGCAAAACATTCACAGAAAAAATGGATCCATTTTTCTTAAACTATCCACAAGAAGACCTACTTGCACTGGTAGAAGATTCTATCATTGAAGATGAAGACGAGGCAGACAGCTTTCAATTCTCTAAAGAAGGTAAGGAGATTATGATCATCGGACTAAAAACAGTCATCGATGCCTTAAACAGCGCTAGCGTTTAATATTCAACTGGTTGTACTAAGAAAAATCCATCTTCACCCTGTTTTTGATAAAGCGGCATAAGTACCATACCTGACTCTTGGGCTATTACAGGTCCATTGATATCTCTTGCTAAAACCGTTCCAGGTTCAATAGATTGAAAATTCAAAAAGCCAGGCTCCATAACAAATTGGTCGTCTGGTGAAATACTATGGGTATAGATCAATTGCGTGATGGTAGGAAGTCCTTTTGCATAAGTTTTTAATATAGCCTCGTGTTTACTTTCTACATCCGATGATCTGATACAGCCTAGTTCTCTTAGACAAGAGATGATTGCAGAAATAGATCGATCTACAGCAAGCGGTTCATCGTGTTGACCTGCCTCGAACACTACAGAGGTCATCTTATCCCCCCAATTGGCTTGATTGAAATAATGCAAGGACGTTCCTTTAATTCCTTCAATCATACCTAACACAACAGGGGCATGCATAGCTTTGGCAAGCTCTAAACTTCTAGTGCTTCCGTTTGGAATAGAAAATATACCTCCATGTGCTGTAGTCGTATGAATATCCAATACACATATTTGGTCGGATGAAGAGGTTATAAAAGGTTCTAGACAATTCAATAGTTCCACTAATTCCTTATCCTCTGCATCTAAAGATGCTCCTTGGGATTTAATGTGCTCTAAGTGGCTGGGTATCCAAGAGCGATTTAAATCTCTTTTGATAAATCGTTCCTTATTTTTTAGCGCAGCGATATTTCCTCGAACACCTATTAGCTTCCCTCTAAACTCAAAGGCTGGATTCTTCTCTGATTCCAATTCGAGCAAATCGAATAGTTGCTCCAAAGCGAGCACTCCAGCAGGCTCATTCCCATGCATTCCACCTATTACAATTAATAGTGGTCCATCCAGTCCAGTTGTATATGTTCCTATTATCCTATCCAAGTTAAATCGATTAAATCGGTGCAATATTAAGGATATAATATAAGTTGTCCATACTCATACTTAAGAAAAGTATCTAATTAGCATCTCTTTACTTTTTTTATGTAAGCCGGTGATTATTATTAACTTTGCGCTTCGCAATTATTGATCGATGAGTAGAAACATGACACTTTCCATATTGATTCCTGCCTATAATGAGGAACGTACCTTGCACCTAATTTTAGATAAAGTTGCAGCAGTTCAACTTACAGCTGGAATGGAAAAAGAGATTATTCTTGTTAATGATTGTTCCACGGATGATACAGATGGAGCAATCAAAAAATACATGAAAGATCATCCGGAGCTTAATATCTCTTACTACGCACATGAGGTTAATAAGGGAAAAGGAGCTGCGCTTCATACCGGTATTCAAAAAGCAAAAGGAGATTACCTTATTATCCAGGATGCGGATTTAGAATACGACCCTGAAGAATATAATATCCTTTTGAAACCTGTATTGACTGGATTTGCAGATGTGGTATATGGCTCCAGGTTTATGGGTGGAAATCCACACCGAATTTTATTCTTTTGGCACTCCATAGGTAATAAATTCCTAACCTTCTTATCCAATGCGTTTACCAATTTGAACTTAACGGATATGGAGACCTGCTATAAGCTATTTAAAACTGAAATCATTCAGAGTTTAACCTTAAAAGAAAATAGATTTGGTTTTGAACCAGAGGTTACTGCCAAAATTTCTAGGATTCCCAACATTAGAATCTATGAGGTAGGTATTTCATATTACGGGAGGACCTATGAAGAAGGAAAGAAAATTGGTTGGAGAGATGGGTTTAGAGCCATCTATTGTATTTTGAAATACAACCTGTTTAGTAAAAAATAAATGAAGCTCCCTAGTGGAGCTTTTTTTTATAAAACCCTGACTAACATGACTACCCCAAAGAAAATCAACGCCACGCCTGAGACTAAGCGAAACTTCAGAATAAATCCACTTTCTAATCTACTTTTTACTCGATCTGCCATCAACACTTTTAAGGAATCTAATAAAACCAATACGGTCATAATGCCTAAGAAAAACAACAAAGCCCCACTCTCCGTTTTGTCTGTGATAGCAGTAGAAGCAACACCACTCCAAAAAATTATAGTAAATGGATTCACTGCATTGATCAAAACACCTTTGAACATATGGACATACATTGGTTTATCCACGTTCATGTAACCAGCAGGATCCTTGTCCCCTTGCCCTACATTTAATTGCCCCAATTTCATCTGCTTTCTTGCGCCTAGGATAAAAACCAATCCAAAAATTGTGAGTACAATACCGCCACCAATACCGACATATAATTCAAAATTAGGATTGGCAATAACATCAACTAACTTACCAATACCAAAGTAAGCGACTCCAAAACAAGTCATATCACTTAACCAAACTCCTAAGGCTACAAATAAGCCTGCTTTCTGCCCATATTCCAAACTAGTACTCACCAAGGCAATGAGTAATGGTCCAACCATTACACTTAAAGCCAAACCCAAGAATATCCCTTCAATATATGCGTTCATCAACTTGTTATGTTTGCAACCAATCTTCTTCGACCGCCACTATTTCTAAATTCACAAAGATAAATCCCCTGCCAAGTGCCTAAAGCTAGGCGGCCATTAATGATCGGAATTTGAATACTACTTCCGATCAAGGCTGCCTTAATATGAGCTGGCATATCATCAGGTCCTTCCATAGTGTGGGTTAACTCTGGTAAGTTCTCTGGAACAATTCGATTAAGGAAAAATTCAAAATCCACTCGAACAGAAGGATCAGCATTTTCATTAATACAAATAGCAGCGGATGTATGTTGTATGAACAGGGTTAATAAACCATCATTTGGCCAATTTGGTATGGCCTGATTGATATATTGGTCAATTAGATGGTAACCTCTAGCTAGTGCTGGTAGTTCTATTTTATAATTTTTGACCATTTTTAAGCAAAAATAAGCATTGCTAAACACTTAAACTACTTAGATTTAGAATCCAATAATGAATTGTTCATGGTAAACCAAGCTAGTCTAGGAATTTTGGAAGACCTGGAGGGGGAAGTTGAAACTTCAGCCTTACACCGATCTGTATATGCAACAGATGCCTCTGTGTATAGAGAAATTCCACTTGCTGTGTGCTATCCTAAAACAGAATCAGATATTCAGAAAATCATCCAATTCGCCTCAAAAAACAAAATAGGCATCATACCAAGAGGCGGTGGAACCTCATTAGCGGGGCAATGCGTTGGAACGGGTTTGATCGTTGATTTAAGTAGGCATTTTGATAAGATCATTGAGTTTAATCCAACGGAACGGTGGGTGAAAGTTCAACCCGGTCTTGTAAGAGATGAACTTAATCGCCTTATTGCTTCAAGTGGTTTACATTTTGGACCCAATACCTCCACTGCAAATCGCTGTACCATTGGTGGAATGTATGGTAATAACTCAAGTGGCACAAGCTCTATTAAGTATGGAACAACTAGAGACAAGACCCTCGCCGCAAAGATATTTACGAATGATGGACATCCAATACATCTATCTGCATCGGGTATTGAATTTACAAATGGTACTATTCAAGAAAAAATAAATAAAACCAAGGCGCTTTGCCAAGACAACTCGCTTATCCAAGCCATATCAAAATACTTCCCTAGTCCAGATATTCACAGAAGAAATTCAGGTTATGCATTAGATCAATTGATTCAAAATCCCATAGAAGATGCATTGGTTCATGTTTTTGCAGGCTCAGAAGGAACCTTGGGCATTTGTACGGAACTTACCCTACAATTAGATCCATTGCCCGATCCGGAAGTTGCGCTAATCTGTCCACATTTTAATGATGTAGTTGAATGCCTAGAGGCAGTCAAACCTATTATGGAACATGATCTAAATGCCTGCGAAATGATGGATGACATCATCTTAAGTTGTACAGAGGCTAGTCCACTATACGCTGATAAGCGATTTTTTATTCAAGGTAATCCAAAAGCTGTACTCTTACTTGAAATTAGAGCTCAGTCAACAGAAGAGCTTAAACAAAAGACCGCCCATCTCCTTGAAACTATACGAGAGGGTAGTAAGGCCTATGCTACATCAGAAGTTTATGGAAATAAAAGCAGTGAAGTTTGGGAATTGAGAAAGGCTGGTTTGGGCTTGCTAGCCAATTTAAGTGGAGATAAAAAGGCAGTCGCCTGTATCGAGGATACTGCGGTCTCATTAGATGTATTACCCCAATTTATTTCTGAATTCACCGAAATCATGAAGCACTTTGGACAAGAAGCTGTTTATTATGCGCATGCGGGAGCGGGTGAAATACATCTAAGGCCCATACTTGACCTAAGAACTTCAAAAGGAAAGCGTGATTTCAGATCTATCAGTACGGCAGTTGCTCAACTAGTTAAAAAGTACAATGGTTCCTTATCTGGTGAGCATGGAGACGGAAGAGTTCGCGCTGAATTCCTAGAGCTTGTTTATGGGACAACGATCTATCAAGCATTTGAAGCATTTAAGCAGATTTGGGATGAGCACAATATTTTCAATCCAGGTAAAATTGTGCAGGCTCCTAAGATGGACGAAGCTATTCGAGACCAAATTCCACTAAAACAAAGACTACATTCCAATCACCTTACCCCTAGCATAGATGTACTTAAAATAGCCGATAAATGTAATGGATCCGGTGATTGCAGAAAAGGCCCTGAAGCTTTAGGGCAAATGTGTCCATCTTACCATGCCTCCAATGATGAAATCATGACCACTAGGGCGCGTGCTAATGCATTTAGAGAGTTTCATAAAGCAATTGGGGGCGAAATCGTGCAGGTTGATGAACAGGATTTACATCAAATTCTAACACACTGCGTGAGTTGTAAAGCCTGTGCAAAAGAATGTCCTTCAAGTGTAGATATGGGGCTACTTAAGCTTGTCTTTGAGGAACATTTCTATCAAAAACAGTCCTTCAACTGGTCCAGGTATTTCTTCGGACACATCCATCTATTCAATAAATTAGGTAAGGCATTTCCAAAACTGAGTAACACCATCATCCAATCTAAGGTGGGAGGAAGAATAATCAAATCTATACTTGATATTCATCCAAAGCGTACTTTGCCTCTATTTAAGCCTAGTAAAACACTTAGAAATTCGATAGATCAAAAGGTAACGGAGCAAACGGTAGTCTTACTATTAGATGAGTTTAATACAGCTAATCGACCACATTTATTTGAACAAGCTAAACAGGTCATTCAAGCAATAGGCTATCAAGTTCGTGTAGTGTCATTGGAGGCAAGTGGTCGAGCGCTTTTATCCAAGGGATATATTGGTGAAGCAGAAAAACATGCCAATCAAAATCTTAAAATGCTTGAACCATTTATTACTCAAGACATCCCTATAATTAGTTTAGAGCCTTCCGTACTGAGTTGCTTTTGGGATGAATACCATAAAATTAATCGAACGGATAAAGCTTTAACCCAACAATTATCAGCATTGGCTTTTTCTTTTGGGTCATTCATAAATGATTGTTTTGAAAAGCAGGAATTTGAAGCAGAGGTATTCGATCAATTAGACCGAAAAATACTATTACACACGCATTGTCATGAAAAAGCATTAGGTGACATGGAAAGCATACTTAAAGCATTAAGTATCCCAAAAAACCATATCGTCCAAGAGGCAAATAGTGCATGCTGTGGAATGGCTGGAAGTTATGGTTATCAAAAAGATAACTACGAAATGAGTGTAAAAATGGCTGAAGTCAAATTAATACCTAGCATAAAAGAAAAGTCTGATCAGTGGATCATTGTTGGACAGGGTGTAAGTTGTTGCCATCAAATGGAAGAATTAACGCAAAGAAAAGTTTGGCATCCAGTAGAGATTTTCTTTGAAGCTCTCCGGAAACCTAGTGCATAATTATTTAACTCAAAGCAAGGATTTACTATATGCTTATTTCATTAGTACTAATAATGTGCTCTAATCGCTGCAATAAATCTTTAGGAATAAATGGCTTTCTTAAATAGTCATCCGCTCCTACACGGAAGGCTTCAACGATTACTGTTTCGTTGCTAACGGTAGATAAAACCAAAATAGGTATATCCGAACCAATGGCCCGTACATGTGTAATAAGATCAATACCAGATGCTTCAGGCATCATTAGGTCTGTTATTATTGCATCCAATTTATTGGTTTGGAAAAGTTCTATTGCTTTTATTCCATTGGGAGCAGAACACACCTGATACCCTGCTTTTGAAAGTGATTGTTCAACAGACTTGAGGATCATAGGATGGTCCTCCGCCACTAGAATAGTTTTCATACATATTATTTCCTTTAAATTGATCTTTTTTTATTATTAAAAGACACATTTTCGATAAAAGGAAAAATTATATATAAAAACTGCAGATATATCAGTTTTTTGACTTATAGAATATTCAATCGATTCATAAGAATAGGCTTATTAGCGCGACTAATAGGTATCACCTTCCGCCCAATTACTAATGTATTCTCTTCTATATCTACTATTTTGTCTAGGTTTACAATATAAGTACGGTGTACTTTCAGGAACCTAGGATCTGTAAGCTTGGTAGCTATATTTCGTAAGGTTCCGTGGAATAAATGAGACCCTCCATTCATGAAAACCTTGATGTAATCCCCTTCATTTTCAAAGTACAGAATATCATCATATCCAATTCGGATATATTTTCCATTCTCTTTGATATACACGCAATTAGCATGGTTTTGGTAAAGGAAATTTAGATTATGATTTTCAAGCGCTTTTTCGACTGCTGATATGAATAATTTTCGATCAACGGGTTTCACTAAGAAATCTGTTGCACGATATCGAAATGCTTCAACTGCATTCTGTTCTTTACCAGTAGTAAATATAACCTGTTTGATATTAGCTGCTTTATCTAAAAAGTCAAAGCCGCTCATTCCAGGCATTTCCACATCTAGAAAGATCAAATCTGGTACTTCACTTTTCAAAATATCCAATCCCTCTTGGCCACTTTCAACGGACCACTTCAGGCTTAAATAATCTACTTTTTCGCATAATTTTTCTAAAGATTTTCTTGCCATAAGATCATCTTCCACAATCATGCATGTTAACTTGGAGCTTCTCAATTTATAATCTATTTAGTCAGAAAGTCCTGCATGCGTTCTAAATCTCTTTTAAGGACAGATTCAGCACTGGCATACATTTCTTGAATTTTATTAAAAAGTAATCGAGACGATTCATTATTATCTGGGTCTTGCAACTGTCTTTCTAGCTCATCCATCAATCCTCCAATCCTTGTCAATCCGACCATGTGGAAGGAAGGTTTTAATTTATGTACTAGACTTTTAGCTGCGCCATAATCATTATTTTCAAAATAAGGTTCAATTTCTTTAAATTCAATAGCAGTTGATTCAAAGAAGATCTCAAACATCTCCTTCGCATAATCAACGTCTCCATCAAAAATACTATCTAAATAACTGGAATCTAATGAACTATCAAAAATAAATCTTTCCATATCTGATTTTGGTACTGCTCGCTTTGGGCAGTATTTAACAAGAATTTTCTTCAGATCTTCAGGATGTAAAGGTTTAAGCAAGAAATCAACCATACCAACCCTTTCTGTTTCAACTTTGGTATGTTTTAAACCTGATGCAGTTAGTGCTACAATAGGCGTACTTTTGTTATACTTGCACGAACCTAAAATCTTACGACTTGCCTCAAACCCGTCTAGTTTAGGCATGTTCACATCCATAAGAACTAAGTCAAATTTTTCCTTTTTACATAAGTCAACTGCCACCAATCCATCTTTTGCAAGTTCATAGTCTATGGACCATTTTTTCATCAAAGTGGTGATATACCGCTGATTTAAATAGTTATCTTCTACAATCAATATTTTTGATTCTCCAATACTACTTACATCAATTTCTTGTTCCTCAATTTCGGCTATTTTATCACACCTTTCAAATGGTATGTGAATACTAAAAGTACTCCCTTCATTTAATCGACTCTTGAGCTGAATAGTTCCATTTTGGAGCTCAACTAATTTTTTGGTAATCACTAATCCTAGCCCAGTACCACTATAGTGCTTCTCTTTATTATTAGATGCTTGCTTGAATTTTTGAAATATCAATTGCTGCTCCTCATCAGCTATCCCAATGCCTGTATCTATTACATCAATACAAACTTTTACGGTTGAATCAGATAGAAGTTGTAGTCTCAACTCCAAGGTAACACTACCCTTTTTAGTGAATTTGCATGCATTACCAATTAGATTATTAAGTATCTGTCTGAACAAAAGCAAATCACCATTTACCCAGAAATCTTTCAAATCGGGCTGAACAAATCTGACTTCAACTGGCTTACTCTCCATTCTTAATGAAAAAGTTCTCACCATAGTAGTTAGAATCTTAATCAAGTCAAAAGGTGATTTGTTCACTCTTACCTCACCCGCATCAATTTTAGATATATCTAGAATGTCTGTAATCAAACTATGCAACATATTGGATGAGCTATCTAACATTTCTAGATATTCTCGTTGCTCCAGATTGAGATTGGTACCATTCAACAAATTGGTCATTCCTAAAATGGCGTTCAATGGCGTTCGCATTTCGTGACTAACATTAGCCAAAAATTGCTTCTCAGCTTCTTTTGCAGCTTCTGCTTCTACCTTTGCTTTTTCTAATTCAACTACTGATCGCTTCCGATCGGTTATATCATAGTGCAATCCAATGGTTCCAACAATTTTTTGATTAGAATCCATAATTGGAGCACCAGATATTAACACCCAAATTTTCTCCCCATTCTTCTTGATTATCCCTATTTCATATACAGAAGCCTTTCCTTTAGCTCTATCTGCAGTTTGTTGCTGAAGAATATGGCGTTCATCCTCCTCAACCAATAACTCTAATGCATCTTTTCCTAATAATTCTTCTTGAGAATATCCTGTCATGGAACAGAATCGATCATATGCACGAACAACGTGGCCATTATTGTCTACTTCTAGGATTCCGAGTTCCATATTCTCTAAAATACCTCTATACTTTTCCTCCCGCTCGGACATAGTGAACTCCGTAAGGGTCTGAATGGTGATATCATCAAAGAGCCAGAATCTTGAAACTAATTTTCCTTCCTCCACAACAGGGAAATACTTAACCTGTATAGTCAGATGGTTTCTCAGCTTAAATTTCTTCTTTTTAGGAGTGGTGATTTCCTGGTAATTACTTGGATCAAGCCCAGGTATTTCATTCATTAAATGCTTTCCTGATGGAAGGGATTTAAAGAGTTCAAAAATGGAAGTATTTAAAAGATCATTGACATCTTTGACATCAATTTTGAATAGATTAAAGAATGCGGAATTGCAATAATGTATTCCTGTGCCTTCGACCTCTGAAATAAATCCACTATCAAAAACTTCTAAATAATGTAGAAAAGGCTTAACCATATCAGGAGACATAGCAGTAGCAAACTGACTTGCTAAAGTGTCATTAGTATTGGGTGGAACTAGTCCATTCCAATCATTTTCTGCCTTGCCTTTGGTTAAGTCCATTTAATTTAGCTAGTTGAATCAATACAACAGGGGCAATTGTCTAAGAGATTGGAGTAGCTTTTCAAAGATGATTTTAAGGCTTACAAAAAAACCTTAAAGCGGGCCATTTATCGAATTTTGATTTTCAATTTAATCGAATTAATCTAAATTTGCTCTATTATCAAGTCTATAATGGTAAAAATTGTTTATCATTTTCATCCTTTTTTGGCGAGAGGGATGTTAACTTGGTTTTTTGCGGGTCGGATTTGTTCGACCTGCGTTTTTTTTGTCATAATAAATATAAATAAATATAATATTAAAAAACAAAAAAAGCCAACTCCTGTCTTGGAGTTGACTTTTTGAGGTCGGGAGCGGATTCGAACCGCCGTACGAGGTTTTGCAGACCACTGCCTAGCCACTCGGCCACCCGACCATGCTTTAGGAAGCGAGGCAAATATATAAAACATTAATTTATTTTTCCACCCTACTATATATTTTTTCCTAAAAAAGCATACGCATATCGTCTACCTAACAATTACTACATCTCCTTCGTAAATATATACTTCGCCGTATCTATCTGAGATTGAAGCTATATAGTGAAATCTACCTGATGGTAAAGGATTATCTTGATAATATCCTGTCCATCCATTACTCAAATCCTGTGTCATGAATAGCTGTTGTCCATATCGATCAAAAATCTGAAGTTCATACGCTGAGTAGACTCCAGATACCCAAACAGGCTTAAATGTTGTATTGAAACCAGTTGGAGCTAAAGCATTAGGAAAAACCAATTTGATCTTAGGCTCAAAGCTCACCTGATTGGAATAAGTCAAAACATTTGATTCGCCTATAAATTCTGATGAAACAACGCCTTGTCGCAAACAGTAAAAACGTATATTTTCTTGTTTTAAATCCTCAGGCTCGAGGGTGTAAATAAAGCTATTGACTTGATTATCAAAGCTACCTAATAGCACTTCTCCCTCAGGTGTCACTTTATACAACTGATAACCTGTGGGATTAAGCTCACTGAGTTCCCCATCATCCCACTTAAAGTGCAATTCTTCCTCTATTTCTAACAGACTTAATCTTAAGTTTGAAAGGGGTTCAGAGAGATATTCTTCACCACAATCGTCAATTATACTTATGCTATAAGTTTGATAGCTGTCATCCGTAAAATTTCGCTCAAAGTTTTGCACGAACTGATTATCACCCAAGGATAATACTTGAACTCCACTTGACCATATATTATCCCCATTGATGTCCTGCCCTATAACCTCAACAGACTCTATGGCACTTAAATCTGCGGCTAACCATTCTATCAAAACACTAGATTCTAACATAGAGACATTACTAGTGGTGAGATATTTAACAGAAGGAGCCACTTGGATGGTCTCACAAACTTCATTACTGGTGGCAACATCACCTGAGCTATAGTAGGCTAGTATTTCTATACAATATGTCCCATTTCCGCTTAGGGGCGATTGCAAGGAAGAGGTAGCATCATCCTTGAGTACTTTGCGATATATATCACCCGTTTCATGAACCACCTGTAAAACGACCGAATCAAGTAATTCGTAATCTTCAATTAGATTCCAATCAGCCTGAAATTTATTGATACAATAATCAAATTCTACAGTTAAAAAGAGAGAAGTATGGGTCGTATCAAATATGCTTAAATTACCACAGGGATCCAGGGCTAACACATAATATATTTCTGATTGCATAATAGGCAAGACCGAATCATCTAAATAGGCATCCACGCCATACACCGTATCTAGCGCATTCGTGCCATTCCCATCCGTTCTATAGATAACATATCCGTGGTTTAATGGATCATTAACCTCATCATCCCAATGTACTGTAATACCTGCATCGGATACATCTAAATAAGAAATCGATACCAATTCTGGTGGGCGATTATCGATGGTATCAGATTGGACAACAACATTCCCAAAACAGTCGTAAGTTGTCTCCACATAAAAATATAGCACCCCAAAAGGTATATTTATCAACTCTAGTTCCTCTTGAGTAATATCTGCTATAGTAGACAGACTTTGATAGGGTCCAGCTTCATTATCGGCGTAAAAGATCTCATGTTGTATAAACGAACAATTAGGTTGTGTGGAAGGCGAGAGCCATACCAGGAAATCACCATCTATGCACTGAAGGTTTACTGGTTCTTGTGCAACGACTGAACCTCCTACCCAAAACAAGAGTAATCCAAGAAAGTAATTAATCTTTTTCAACCAATTCATAATTATGCAAAATGTAGGCTACTTCCGCTCCACCATCAAGTTTCTTTTTAAATGCGAATAGACCTAGCCCTAAAGCGTATGTCTCTTGCCCCAAGACATCAAATTCTAAATGCCCAACTTCTTCAATGTCATAATGTTCCTCTAAACTAAATTGTATAGCAGGATATGTTTCACCTTTAAAAGTAACCAATGTATCCCCTATATATTGTCTTTTCTTGGTAATTGTAGTGTTTTGACCAGGATAGACCTGTGAAGTGAAGAGGACTTCATTAGTCAAAACTAATGAGGAGTCTAAAGGTTCAAAGGAAAACAAATCATCTGCCAAAATGTCAAAGTTAGTTGATACACGTTGATCTGTAACGGTATCCCGTTCTGTAACGGTTTGTTGAAGCAAAATGACACCATTTGGCAGAAGTCTTTCTCTGTTCTCCACTAATATCTCTCCTGTCGGATCTAGCTGCTCAGAAACTAAAATAGTATCTGAAACCAATTGATGATACCAATAAAATGGACTATCCTTAGACCCAATATTTCGATATTCATACATTAGATCTGCCTTGGATAATAGGTCAATAGGTAGATAATACCCCTTCCAACTTGAATTTATTTCACTTTCCTGATTACAACTAATCCCACAACAAACCATCCAAATAAAAATCATACTCCTATGAACCATAGCCCTATTTTTGTTCTTTAACCATGCCATCTTGACAATTATTTTTATTGTGGTATAATTTATGACTACAATATGTGGTAATCGGATAACAATAAGCTATATTATTATTGTCCACACGCAATATTAGTTATCTTTACCCACCCATGGGATGAACATAGCCCAACTTTAACTAGAATTCAAAGAAAAACGAGATATGTTTGGTGTATTTAAGAAAGTATTTGGAACCAAAAGCGAGCGAGATAGGAAAAAGTTTGAACCCATTGTAAATCAAATCAATGAAGAGTTTGAAAAATTAAGCCCACTAAGTAACGATGAATTAAGAGAACAAACCAATCTCTTTAGAGCTCAGATCAAGGACCATTTAAAAGAAATTGAAGAACAGATACAAGGCATTAGAACAACCGCTTTAAACACTGAAGATGTGTTTGAAAAGGAAGATCTCTTCAAACAAATGGATGCGCTTATTGGAGAAAGAGATTTGTTGTTGGAAGAAGTATTACTTGATATCCGTCCCAAAGCTTTTGCTGTAGTAAAAGAAGCTGCAAGAAGATTTACCTTAGGCGAAGACTTAAGTGTTACTGCCACTACCCACGATAGAGAATTAGCTGCCAAACCTGGCAAATCCTATGTAAAAATTGAAGGTGATAAGGCTGTATACCATAAAAACTGGTTGGCAGCAGGAGGTGAGATTGAGTGGAATATGATCCATTACGACGTGCAGCTCATTGGCGGTATGGTATTACACGATGGAAAGATCGCAGAAATGCAAACAGGTGAGGGAAAGACTTTAGTAGCGACTCTACCAGCATATTTGAACGGACTTTCTGGATACGGTGTACATGTCGTAACTGTGAATGATTACCTAGCTAAGCGTGATAGTGAATGGATTGGTCCTCTTTTGGAGTTCCTTTTACTAACTGTGGACTGTATCGATAAATACCAACCACACTCTCCTGAACGTATTGCTGCCTATAAGTGTGATGTAATCTATGGAACGAATAATGAATTTGGATTCGATTACTTGAGAGATAATATGGTAACGAGCCCAGAGGAAAAAGTACAACGCAAACACCATTTTGCTATGGTCGATGAGGTCGATTCTGTCCTGATTGATGATGCACGTACTCCATTGATCATTTCAGGTCCTGTACCTCAAAACAATGAGATAGAAGAATATATCAATCTGAAAAGTTCTGTTGAAAGACTTATAAACGAACAAAAGAAATTGGCTAATAGCTACCTAACAGAAGCCAAAAAACTATTTGCAGAAGGCGTAGTTGGACATGACGAAGGACAAATGGGTATGGCTATACTTCGTGCGCATAGAGCATTCCCTAAGCATCGTCCATTAATTAAGTTTAAAAGTGAGGAAGGCGTAAGGACAATACTGCAGAAAGCAGAAAACTTCTACATGGCTGAAAAAGAAAAGCGCATGTACTTAGTAGATGACCCCTTACTTTTTACCATTAGTGAAGCCAATAGAAACGTAGAATTAACAGATAAAGGAATCGAGTTCCTCTCAAAAGGTAACTCCAGTACTGACTTCTTTATGATCCCAGATTTAGCGGGGGAAATGATGACTATTGAGTCTAGGTCAGATATAGATTTGCAACAAAAAGAAGCCCTTAAAACAGAATTAGCACAAGAATATACGGTTAAAACACAAAGGCTTCACGCAATCAATCAACTCGTAAAAGCATACACACTTTTCGATAAAGGGATTGAATATGATGTACAGAATTCTGAAGTCAAGATCATCGATGAGTCTACTGGTCGTGTGATGGAAGGTCGAAGATATTCAGATGGTTTACACCAAGCCCTTGAAGCAAAAGAAAATGTGAAGATTGGTAATATTACACAAACATATGCAACAATTACCCTTCAGAACTACTTCCGTATGTATCATAAACTGTCAGGAATGACAGGTACTGCCGAGACTGAGGCTGGTGAATTCTGGGAAATCTACAAGCTAGATGTAGTAGTAATCCCTACCAATAGGCCTATTGCACGTCAAGACAAAAATGATCTCGTATTCAAAACAGAACGTGAAAAAGTTAATGCAGTAATCGACCAGATTATTGAATATACTCAAGCAGGAAGGCCCGTTCTAGTGGGTACAACTACCGTAGATATGTCAGAGCGTTTAAGTAAACTACTCAAACTTAAGGGCATTAACCACAATGTACTAAATGCTAGACAACACCAACGTGAGGCTGAAATTGTAGCTGAAGCTGGTAAACCTGGTAAAGTTACAATTGCAACCAATATGGCTGGTCGGGGTACGGATATCAAACTGAGCCAAGAAGTTAAAGATGCAGGTGGACTAGCCATCATAGGAACCGAAAGGCACGATTCCCGAAGAGTCGATAGACAGTTGAGAGGTCGATCTGGGCGTCAAGGAGATCCTGGTTCATCACAATTCTATGTGTCTTTAGAGGATGATCTGATGCGTAAATTCCAGTCTGAAAGACTGATCAAGTATATGGATTCTCTTGGCCATAAAGAGGGTGACGTACTTGAACATAGCATGGTTACACGTTCTATTGAAAAAGCACAAAAACGTGTGGAAGAAAATAACTTTGGAGTCAGAAAGCGCCTATTGGAATATGATGATGTAATGAACATTCAGCGTTCAGCCATCTATACCAAAAGGAATAATGCCCTTTCGGGTGACCGATTGGAAATTGACTTGAATAGTATGTTTACGTCGATTATTTCTAACATCGTTGAAATATACAAATCGCGTAATAACTACGAAGACTTCAAACAGGCCTCTTTAAGTATAATGGGATTCACCCCAGATATCAGTGAAGAAGTTTTTGCAAATAGTAATGTACAAGAAATTCAAGATTTATTTGCTGAACAATTTGATGCTTTCTTAAATCGAAAAGAAGAGCAAATCATTGGCGCTGTCTACCCACAAGCTAAGCGTGTGTATGAGACACAAGGAAATAGATACAAGCGAATTGCTATTCCATTTACAGATGGTAGTAACAAGCGAGTTCGAGTTTCCGCTGAGCTAGAATCTGCAGTTGAATCAGAAGGAAAATCCATCGTAAAGGACATTAAAAAAACAATTTCTTTGGCCATCATTGACAACAAATGGAAAGAACATTTGAGGTCTATGGATGAACTAAAAGAAACCTCTAGGGCAGCTCAATTTGCTCAAAAAGATCCTTTAGTTGAATATAAACTTGGTGCTTACGACCAGTTCGAAAACTTAATCTTAGGAATAAATGAAGATGTAACTTCCTATTTAGCCAAAGGAACTATCATGTTTGCAGATGGCTCTTCACTCTCTGAAGCTAAAGAGCAAAAAGTAAACATGGGTCAAACGAACAAGAGCCAAGAAGAGATTATGCGCAGAAGAGCAGCTATGGCCGCAGGAAGAGAAAACCGCAGACCTGAAACCTTTAAGAGAGAGGAAAAGAAAGTGGGTAGAAATGAACCTTGTCCTTGTGGCAGTGGCAAAAAATACAAGCAATGTCACGGTAAATAATAACATTCGTCTAGAACAGGTGCAAAATTTGCACCTGTTCTGACAATTAGTATTATTTATTTCTATTTTAGAACTACTAAGTATTTCTTTGCGTTTCTGATTAGTACACCTGAAAATTACAAATGGAGCATTTGCAATCCTATCTTGACCATACCTTATTGATTCCAACAGCAAACACTGATGAAATTAAGACCTTGTGCCATGAAGCTATTGCGAATGAATTTAAAGCCATTTGTATCAATCCGTATTTCGCTTCCTTTGCTTCTAAAATACTTGCTGAAAGCGATGTAAAACTTGCTACTGTTGCAGGATTTCCTTTTGGATACAATCCCACCGTTGCTAAAGCAGCTGAAATCAAATGGGCTATTGATCATGGTGCAGATGAAATAGATGCGGTAGTAAACATAGCTGCACTTAAATCAGGTGAGTATTCTTTTGTTCGTAATGATATTGAGACTATTGTCAGATCAGTAACTATGCGCGGTAAAACGATCAAGATGATAGTGGAAGCCAGTATTTTGACTGAAGATGAATTAAAACGAGTACTCGAATACTGTGTCGAAAGCGGGGTGCACTACATTAAAAACTCCTCTGGTTATCAAGGAGATGGAGCTACAGTAGACATGATACAAAAGCTCCGATCAATGCTTCCTACTGATATAAAAATCAAAGCTTCGGGAGGCATTAAATCAAAACGACAAGCTATTAAGCTTATCGAAGCAGGTGCAGACCGTATCGGATCATCTGCTTGCCTGAACATCATAAAATAATACCCTAAGCCTTTTTGCTAAATTTAGAATGAAGGTCTTTATCATTGATATTAGACTGCTTTGTTTTATATTTAATTATTAGAAAACAAATTCCAGTCCATTGTATGATTAAGCCTAGAATACTCTTAGCCATGTTCTTTTGCATCTTGACTATCCAATCGATAGCCCAAGTGGAATCTACCTATCAGGTAAGCTACGAACCTAAAGTGCAAAACTTGATCAATAATTGTCAAGAAATAGCTGAAAATCAACCCAATCAAAAGGGTTGGAATATTCAATTATTATCTACTGTAGACCGATCAGAACTAGAGTATCAACTCAATAAATTTGGAGACTTGTATCCCGCATTGCAGGCGGACTGGGTACATGATCGACCGTACTACAAAGTAAATGTTGGAGCCTTTTTAAAAAGAGAAGATGCGATTAGAGTTTTGCACATAGTACAACAAGAATTTCCCTCTGCAGTCTGCAAACGTTCAAATGCATTACCAAAAACGCTATTCCTGAATTAAAGGATATTACTTCATATGTCTGCTTCAATTGGCAAAAAGATTGATCTTATTAGTGTGTCTCTTTACTTTGGTTTAGTATTGGTAGGCTGGCTAATGATTCTTTCTGTTGAAGCAGATCAAATCAACCTTCAATCCCTAGATAGTATTTTTTCAAATAGTGTGGTGAGATCTCAAAGTATGTGGGTGGTTATTAGTGCAGCTGCCTTCTTTGTTTGCGCCGCATTGGATCGAAAATTTTGGCTAAACTTAGCCTATCCAATGTATGCTATAGGGATTGTTTTACTGATAGGAGTCTTGATATTTGGTGTTGAGATAAAAGGTGCAAAATCATGGTATCGCTTAGCCTCTTTTACCCTTCAACCCTCTGAGCTAGCAAAAGTCTTTACCAACTTAGCTCTTGCCGCTTACTTAGGTTCATTCTCTATATCCTTAAAAAATATTCGCTCGCAAGCCATCAGTATCGGGCTGTTTGTTGCACCAATGCTATTAATATTGCTTCAACCGGATGCTGGATCGGCCCTTGTATTTCTATCGTTTTTTATTGTGTTATATCGAGAAGGCTTCCCCTCTAATTTCTTGATAACAGGAATAGTTACGATGATTTTACTCATTCTAGGTTTGAGATTTGAGGCCTATTCCATCATTTCCATTATTTGTCTATTTGCTATATGCTTCTTAGCCCTTCAAAGAAATAGAAAATATGTATGGATTTTTGGTATAATAGCCGCTATTGCTGCTGTTTACTTTTTCACCACAAGTCCGGTTGTATACACCTTTTACATCGCAGGAGGCTTTTTTGCGATACTTGCAGGCATAAACTTTGCAAAGAAAGACTTTAGACTGCCTTTGATGTCTCTAGCTGCAGCTCTGATAGCTTCGGCGGTAGTATTTGTTGCAGACTTTTCATTTGAAAACTTGAAACCGCACCAAAAAGATAGGATTAATGTATGGCTGAACCCTGCTGAATGTGACCCGCAAGGCTCATTGTACAACTTAAATCAATCCAAACTTGCTATCGGTTCTGGCGGTGTCATGGGAAAAGGTATTTTCAGAGGAGACCTTACGGCAGGAAACCATGTTCCCGAACAGAATACAGATTTCATTTTCTGTACCATAGGGGAGGAGCAAGGCTTTGTCGGAACTACTGGAATCATTTTACTTTTTGTCCTCCTTATCCTACGCTTAGTTAGTATTGCTGAACGGCAAAAAACAACCTTCGCCCGAGTCTTTGGATACGGTGTAGCTAGTATTTTATTCTTACATTTCTTTATCAACATAGGCATGACCATGGGCTTAGCACCCGTTATTGGTATCCCTTTGCCATTTATTAGTAAGGGAGGATCCTCCCTATTAGGTTTTTCCATGATGATGGGCATCTTACTCAATTTGGATAGACACCGCAATCGGAATTAGGCATACTTTATTAACTTTGTAGCTTTATAATAAAACTATTGCGTTCTGGATTTTAAGCTGATTTCAAACGACGAAAAGAGTAATGCCCGAGCTGGTGTCGTTACCACTGACCATGGAGATATTGAAACTCCAATCTTTATGCCTGTAGGCACCATTGGTACTGTAAAAACAGTACAACAAAGGGACTTAAAAGAACAAATACAAGCCCAGATAATTTTAGGTAATACCTATCACTTATACCTCAAACCAGGAACAGATATTCTAGAAGAAGCAGGAGGCCTACATAAATTTATCAACTGGGATAGACCCATCCTGACTGATAGCGGTGGATTCCAAGTGTATTCCTTAAGTCAGCGAAGAAAAATCACTGAAAAAGGGGTAACGTTCCGTTCACATATCGATGGATCCAAGCACTTTTTTTCACCAGAGTCCGCCATGGATATTCAGCGAAGCATAGGTGCAGATATAATTATGGCTTTTGACGAATGCACACCATACCCATGTACCTATGAATATGCCAGAAAGTCTATGGAGATGACTCATCGTTGGTTGAAGCGTTGCGTAAATCATGTCAATAACACTTCACCCATTTATGATTACAAGCAAACGCTATTCCCCATAGTTCAAGGATCTGTTTATAAGGACCTTAGAGCCAAATCAGCAGAATTTATTGCCTCTATGGAGCAGGATGGTAATGCTATTGGTGGATTGAGCGTTGGTGAGCCTGCAGAGGACATGTATGAGATGACTGATCACGTTTGTCAAATCCTACCCAAGGACAAACCAAGATATTTAATGGGCGTTGGTACCCCTGCCAATCTCCTAGAGTGTATTTCGTTGGGTGTTGATATGTTCGATTGTGTTTTACCAACTAGAAATGCAAGACATGGTCTTTTATATACTTCTGAGGGTATTTTAAACATTAAAAATGCCAAATGGAAGAATGTACATGAACCACTAGACCCCAATAGCACCGCTGAAACGTCAAGGCTACATACCAAAGCATATGTGAGACACCTTTTTGCTGCAAAGGAAAGTTTAGGAGCACAAATTGCTAGTATGCACAACTTAGCTTTTTTCCTTTGGTTGGTTAAAGAAGCTAGAAAACATATTATTGCTGGGACGTTTAGCGTATGGAAAGACGAAATGATGCCAAAAATTACCCGTAGATTGTAAAACAAATTTATGGTAAAAAAGCTCGATCTATATATAGGGAAGAAATTTATCAAGACATTCTTGTTCGTGTGTCTGATCTTTACCCTTATTGCCTTATCCATCGATTATATCAATAAGGTAGACAAGTTTATCGAGCATGACTTGGGTTTTGAACAAATCTTTTCAGAGTACTACATCAACTTTATCTTTTGGATCAATATGTTGTTGTGGCCCTTATTCCTTT